>JANWLQ010000063.1 GCA_025450725.1 Terriglobales bacterium | reverse complement strand
TGGTGCCCGAGGTTAACCGGGAACCGGGCGTTCAAATGGCGCTGTGCGTAGGTTTGGGGGTTTTAATTCTGGCAGGCTAGAAATGGGCTGTTTGAAGCGATTCTTATTTGCCGCGGGTCTCGCCACGGGCGTGCTGCTCAGTGGTCAAGCGGCGCCTGCACCCACGAGTCTCAAAGCCACCGGCTACGTTAACGACTTCGCCCAGGTGCTCGATACGAGCACGCGCGCCACGCTCGAACAGCGCGCCGAGGAGCTCAATCGCCAGATTAAAGTTCAGGTCGCGATGGTCACGGTCGCGACCACCGGCGGCGCCGACGCCGGCGAATACTCCCTCGCACTGGCCCAGCACTGGGGCATCGGCAACCGCAACGCCGGCGCGGATAAGGACACCGGCATTTTGATCTTCATCGCCGTGAAGGACCACAAATACTTCACCCAGGTCGGCTATGGCATGGAGAACTACATCACGGACGCCGACGCGGGAAGCTGGATGCGCCAGCTTGTGCCCGAGCTGCGCAGCGGTAATTTTGGCGCCGTGTTCAACGGCATGCTCGACCAGATCGAGCGCACGCTCGCCGCCCGCATGCCGGGCGCCGCGGCGCAACTGCAAAGCGTTCCTCCGCCCACCGACAACGCGGACGAGGGCCGTTCGGGGCGCGGCGATGGCGGCGGTCGCAACAATTGGGGGTTTCTGATTTTCTTCGCCGCCATCTGGATTGTCGGCTCGCTCGCCTCACGCGGCCGGGGCGGCGGCATGGGCGGATGCTGGTGGCCGCTGCTGTTCATGAACATGGGCGGCGGAGGCAACTATCGCGGCGGCGGCTGGGGCGGAGGGTTCGGCGGCGGCGGCGGCGGCTTTGGCGGATTCGGCGGCGGTGGATTCGGCGGCGGCGGCGCGGGTGGTGGATGGTAGGCCCGAACGCTTACTATAGAGAGAAAACATGGCTCCAATGACTCCCGAAGCCGCGCTGGAAAAAATGTCCGCCTGGATGAGCCAGCTCTATGGCGAGCGTTTGCAGTCGTTGCTCGTCTACGGTTCGGCCGCCAATAGTTCGCATCACCGCAGCCAGCGGTCAGACATCAATCTGCTCGCGGTGCTCGACCACCTCGATGCCGCCACGCTCGACCAGGGGGCCGAAGCCGTGCGCTGGTGGACGGCGCAGGGCAACCCGCCGCTCATCATGCTCTCGCGCGACGAGCAGGACGAGGCAGCCGACGTTTTCCCTATTGAATACCTCGATATTCAAGCCAACCACCGCGTGCTGATGGGGCGCGATCCGTTTGCCGAGGTGCCGCATTTTCCCGACTTGCACCGGCTGCAAGTGGAACATGAGCTGCGCGCCAAGCTGCTGCGCCTGCGGGGCGGCTACATGGCGCTGGGCAACGACGCCAAAAGTCTCGAAGCCATGCTGCTCGACTCCGCCAGCACGTTTCTGACGCTCTTTCGGCACGCGCTCGTCGCCCAGGGCGAGCCATTCATTGCGACCAAGGACGAAGTGCTCGCCGCCGCCTCGCGTCACTTCGGCTTTCCCGCCGAAGCCTTCGCGCTGGTGCTCGCCGCCCGCCGCTCCGGAGCACGTCTCGAGGGCGGCAAGCTGGAACCGCTGCGCGCGTTGTTTGCGCGTTATCTTGCCTCGATCCACACAGTTGAACGCTCACTGGAGAATCATCATGCCTAAAACCATCCGTCGCACATTCGCAAACCGCCCGCAGCGGGGCGCCGCCGGACCCTGGATTGTCGCCCTGGTCATCGTCGCCGTAATTATCATTGGCGGGGTTTCCAGCTTCATCAGCCGGAACAACAATATGGTCCAGATGCGCGAGCAGATCAAACAAACCTGGGCCGAGGTGGATGTGGATATTCAGCGCCGGGCCGATCTCATTCCCAACCTGGTCGCCACCGTCCAGGGTTTTGCCAAGCAGGAGCAGACGGTGATCGGCGAGGTCACCAGCGCCCGTGCCGCCCTCGGCGGCGCCCGCACGCCGCAACAGACCATGGCCGCCAACAATCAACTGGACGGCGCGCTGAGCCGATTGCTGGTGGTAGTGGAGAACTATCCCCAGCTCAAGAGCAATCAGAACTTTCTAGCCTTGCAAGACGAGTTGACCGGCACCGAAAACCGTATTGCCAACGCCCGCCGGCAGTACAACCTGGCCATTCAGAATTACGACGCCTACATCAGCACGTTTCCAAATAGCTGGGTGGCGCACATGAATGGCATGACATACAACAACGACTACTTCCAAACCTCGGCCGACAACCGAAAAGCACCGCCCACGGTCAGCTTTCCCCATTAGCCTAGACGTGCGCAACTTTTGTCAGTGGCGCGGGTTTCTATCCATGTTGTGGGTGCGGTGTTGACAGCAATACTTGAGGCTCCGCTTCGCGTGCTGGACGCGGATACCGAGTTGATGCTACGTTTCCAAGCCGGCGAGAACGCCTGCTTTGACGATCTGGTGGGGCGATTCCGCCAGCCACTGTTGGGTTTTGTTTATCGCATGGTGCGCGACGCCGCGGCCAGCGAGGAGATTATTCAGGAGGCGTTTCTGCGGGTGTACCTGCATCGGGCACGGTATCAACCGCAGGCCAAGTTCAGTACGTGGCTGTACCGCATCGCCAACCATTTGGCGCTCAACCACATTCGCGACCATCGCCGCGACCGGATGACCGAGTCGCTCGATCAAGCAGTACAATCGGGCGGCGGGGAGACGGTGACGCGCGAGTTCGCCGACCCGGCGCCCAGCGCCGAACAAGCGATGGTGGCGCAGGCGGTCTCTGGCCAGCGCGCGACGCGGGTGAGACAGGCGATTGAAGCACTGCCGGAGCGCCAGCGCGCGGCGGTGATTATGCACAAGTACCAGGGTTTGGATTACGAGGAAATCGGCGGCGCCATGAAGATGTCGGCGAGCGCCACCAAGTCGCTCTTGTTCCGGGCGTATGAATCGCTGCGAGGCAGCCTTCAGGATTTACTATGAAACCGCAAATCCCCCCCCACTCCGATCCGCTTATGAAGCTGCTGGATGAATGGCAGCCGCAACCGGAGATTTCCGCCACCTTTGACCAGCAACTGCACCGGCGCATTGCGATGGCGCAATCGGCGCCGCAGGCCAGCCGGTGGTCGGGATGGCTGCGGGCGGCGATGGCAACCATGCTGCTGTTGATCGTGGGCGCGCTACTGTATTTCGCGCCCGGCCGGCAGGCGCGGAGGAACGACGCCGCCACGCAGAGCGCGCAACTCGACCCCATGGTGCGCGATCTGCAAACGCTCGCCCGCGACGGCGATCTGCTCGAGCACCTTGATTTTCTAAGCGCGACCTCGAACGGTCAAAATTCCGCACCGCAGGAGAGGGATTGAATTCACCGGCCCCAGTTCGGGCGCTCGTCGGCGGCGTGGCCATGGCGCTGCTGATTGGATTGGCGCCAGCCAGCGCCCGACCTCGTTCGGGCGACCACAAGCAAGCCGGGCGGCGCGGCGCGGAGGCCACCCAGCGGCCGGCTCCGCGCCCTGAACCGCGTATGGCCCAACCGAAAGGCGGGGGCGAACGCACGCCGGTCGAGCGCGCACCACTGGGCGTCGGACTCAGGGAGTTGAGCCAGCTTCCGCCCGAGCAGCGGGCGCAGCGGCTGATGAGCGACCCGGCGTTCCAAAAACTTCCGCCGCAGCGCCAGCGGCAGATGCTGAACGCTCTCAATAAGCTCAACGCCATGAGCCCGGAGCAGCAGCAGCGCGTGATCACCCGCATGCACGATCTGGGCGAGTTGAATCCTGAGCAGCGGCAGGGGCTGGAACAAATCTTCACTCAGTTCCAGATGATGACGCCCGACCGCCGGCAAGCCTTTCGCGCGGCCTACAATAATCTGCGGCAGCTTCCGCCCGAGCAGCGCGCGCTGCGCATGAGCCGGCCCCAGTTCCAGGCCCGATTCTCGCCCGCCGAACTCGACTCACTGCATCGCGCCCTCGACCTGAACCTTCCCGCCGATGTAGTCGGGGCCCGCCCCAATCCCAATCTTCCACCCGTTTAAGAGAATGCCCATGACGGGCCTTGGGCTACTGGTCGAGGAAGCCCTGCTCAGCGGTTTAGGCCATTTGGTCGAATCGGCCCAGAGCTTGCTTGAGGCCGCCCAAGAGGCTCGCCTCCCTTTGCTCCAACCCGCCACGCGCTTATTCGCCGCGTAGCGCAATGGAAGGATCGATGCGAGTGGCGCGGCGGGCGGGCAAGTATGCCGCCAACAGAGTCACCGCCACCATGGCCAGGGCCGCGGCCGCGAGCGCGGCGGGACTGGTGGAGTCCACCTGATAGAGTTGCGAGACCACGAGGCGCGAGACAGCCAGCGCCAGCACGAGGCCTGCGGCCACGCCGAGAATGGCGACGCGCAAGGCGGCGCCGAGCACGTTCCGGCGCACATCGCGCGGCTGGGCGCCGAGAGCCATACGGATACCGAATTCGGTGCCGCGGCGTGCGGTGGAGTAGGCCATGACCGCGTACACGCCAATGGCGGCCAAACCGGTGGCGAGCAGGGCGAAGACAATGCACAGCGCGGCAATGAGGCGAGCGTCAAGGCTGAAATCGCCGACCATCTGACGGAGGGTGCGAATATTTTCGACACCGATGTTGGGATCAACGTCGGCGATGCTGGCCTGAATCGCGGAACCGATGGCGCCGGGGTCGATGGCGGTTCGAACCACGAGCGAGTTGAGAATGTATTCCTGGTTCTGTCGCTCCGGAAAAAACGCGGCAGGCAAATCATTTTCGTCGGGTGAAAAATATTTTGCGTTGCTCACAATGCCAACCACGCTGACGTCCCGCCAATTAGCGTTATTACCGACGCTGAAGACCTGGCCCAAGGCTGATCCACGAAATGTCTTTCGAGCCATTGCTTCATTAATGACGGCGACGCGGCGGGAGGTGGCGGTGTCGCCATTTTCGATTCCGCGGCCGGCGATGAGGCGCATGCGCATGACGGCGAAATAGTCGGGGCCGACGATGTTGAGAATGGTGTGAGGCGGCAGTTGATAATCGGTGCCCCTGGGGCCGACGTCGGACTGACGCCAACCACCGCCATCGAACACGGAGAGCGCGAAGCTGGAGGCTTCGACGCCGGGCACGGAAGAGATTCGGGTTTCGATGGCTTGTTGGACGGCATTGAGGCGCGCCCCAGGCTGGTAGCCGGCAGCGCGGGCATCGAGTTCGAGTCGCAGAACGTTGTCGGGATCAAAGCCCAGGGGAATCGCCAACCGCCGATGCAAGCTTTGCAGGAAAAGGGCGGCGCCGGCAAGCAGCACCACCGAAATGGCCACCTGACCGGCGACGAGCACGCGGGCGAACCGGTGGCTTTCCGAGCCGCGGGCTTCGGTTTGCTTGAGCACGGTGCCGGGACTAATGGCTGTGGTCCGCAAGGCGGGCAGAATGCCGAATAGCAGCACGGTCGCCACCGCCAAACCGAGGGTGAAGCCGAGAACGGTTGCGTCCGGGGACAGAACCAGCGGGAGGGTGGCGGAGGCGGGCGAAACCATGGCGAGCAGCAGTCGGCTGGCCCACGATGCCACGGCCAGACCCAGGCCGGCGCCCAAGAGGCTGACCACCAGGCTCTCGACAAGTAGCTGTCGAACCAGCCGGGCTCGAGTCGCACCGAGCGCGAGGCGAAGGGCCATCTCGCGGCGGCGGCGCGCGGCGCGAGCCAGCAGTAAATTCGCGACGTTGGCGCATGCGATCAGCAGCACAAGCCCGACTACGAACATGAGAGTTTGCAAGGGTTGGTCAAACTCCCCGCGTAAACGGGAGCGCCCGGTCGCGGCGGGAACAAGAGGGATGAAGGCGTGTTGGATGTCAGCCATGGCATCGGCAGGGGGCGCCACACCGAGATAGCCAATCAAAATTTTGCGAAACACGAAGTCGGTGTTGGACTGGGCCTGGGAGATGGAGACGCCCGGCTTGAGGCGAGCGAGAAGGTGCAACGTCTGATACCATGGATCCGCCAAGCCGCTGCGATCGGGGCTGACTTGGCCCTGCATCGCGAGGGGTATCCATAGGTCGGGGGCCTGGCCAACAGTCACGCCGCTGAAGGAAGCAGGAGCGACGCCGACGATGGTATAGACGGTGCCGTTGAGGGCGACTGAGCGCGGTGCGAAGGCGGCGCCCCCACCATGGTCGCGCCACCAGCCGGCGCGCGCTACGGCCACGGGGTGGGCGCCGGGAGTGACGTCGTCGCCGGGGCCGAGCAAGCGTCCGTAGGCGGGGGTGAGACCCAACGTGGGGAAATAGGAGCCCGAAACGAGCTCGACCTTTAAGGGAACAAGCTCAGGATCGCCGCCCATGCGACCGTGGGTTTCGACCAGGTAGCTGAGGATCGCCGCTACATCGCTAAACACGGCGGTACGCTGATGAAAATCGCGGAAGAAGCGGTAAGAGAATGCCTGGGTCGCTCCGTCTGGGTAGCCCTCGGTGTCGCCTTCGGCGTGCGCGGCGCCGAGAAACACCAACTGTTGCGGTTGGAGCACCGGCAGTGGGCGCATCATGAGAGCGTTTAGCAGGCTGAATACAGCGGTGTTGGCGCCAATCCCGAGGGCCAGCATCAGCACGGCGGCGACCGCGAAGCCGGGAGCTTGCCGCAGTTGGCGCAAGGCCAAACCGCCATCGCGCCGCCATTCCGCGATCCATCGCAGCGGGCGCAGGCGCACGCCCTCGGGCGGGCGCGGCTCGGGCACCGGGGGGCCGAGGGCGGCCCGCAACTCGCCGGCGAGCCGGGGCCACGGGCGCGCGGCGGTCTGGACCGTGCGCCAGGCCACATCGGGGCTCATGCCGGCGCGGAGGAAACGCTCATAGGCTTCCTGAAACTCGAGCGCCAGTTCTTCGATAATTTCGGCCTGGCGTGCGTCGGGACCGCCGGGCGCGGGCATATGATCGCGAACGTATTGTTTGAAATCAGGCATGCTCCACCCCGGCGGCGCGTTGGAGAGCGCCGACAAATTCGTGCCAGTCACGGCGTTGTTGCCGCAGGATGCGGCGCCCGGCCGGCGTCAGGCGGTAGTAGCGGCGGCGGCGCTGGCCGGGAATCTCCACCCAGCGTCCGGCGATCCAGCCCTGGCGCTCGAGACGGTAAAGAACCGGATACAGCGATGCGATCTGGAATGTAACGGCGCCGCCGGAGCGGCGCTCGATTTCCTGGCCGATCTCATAGCCGTGGCGGGGGCGGCCTTCGAGTTGGGCCAAGACCAAAAGTTCCGCGCTGCCTTTCTTACGAGCGTTGTCCTCCATAACGTTTGCTCCTATATAGCTCAGTGAAATATATAGCATACCCAAGTTGAAGACGGGGGACAAAAATCGCGCGGCGAGGCTCACCAGTGCCGTGGTAGTCTCGCTACGTGACCACGGCCACCCTGCCCACGCGGGCGAACCAACGCAACGCGGTACTGGCCGGCTTTTTAGGCTGGACGCTGGATGCCTTCGATTTCTTCGTCCTGGTTTTCGTGCTCGGCCCAGTGGCGCATGATTTCGGCCGCTCACTGCCGGCGATCGCGCTGACCATCACCGCCAGCCTGGCGATGCGGCCGGTGGGGGCGCTCGTTTTCGGCCTGCTGGCCGACCGTTACGGACGGCGCAAGCTGCTGATCTGGAACATCCTTTTTTATTCGCTCATTGAAGTTCTCTCCGGCCTTGCCCCGAGCTACGGCGTCTTTCTGTTTCTGCGCCTGCTCTATGGCATCGGCATGGGCGGGGAGTGGGGCGTGGGCGCGTCGCTGGCGCTCGAGTCGGTGCCCGCGCGATTGCGCGGGCTGCTTTCGGGACTTTTGCAAGAGGGGTATGCGTTGGGCAATATTCTCGCGGCGGTCGCGTACTTCACCATTTTTCCCCATTACGGCTGGCGCATGCTGTTCTTCGTCGGCGGATTGCCCGGATTGCTTTCACTTTTCGTCCTGGTGAAGGTGCAAGAGACGGAAGCCTGGCACAAGGCGCGCACCGATTGGCACAGCTACAAGAAGGCCATTGTTGACAACCGCCGTCTGTTCGCCTACCTGGTCGGTCTGATGGCGATGATGAACCTTATTTCCCACGGCACGCAGGACATGTATCCGACGTTCCTGCGTCTGCAGCGCGGTTACAGCGTGCACGCGACCGCGCTGATCAATATTGTCGCAATGACGGGGGCCATTATAGGCGGCCTCACGGTGGGGCACCTCTCTGAGCGCCTGGGACGCAAGCGCGCCATGATCGCCGCCGTGCTGCTCGGGGTGCTGACGATTCCGCTCTGGATCGAGGGTTCGACGACGGCGCTGATCGTGATCGGCGCCTTCGTGATGCAATTCATGGTGCAAGGGGCATGGGGCGTCATACCCGCGCACCTGAATGAACTCTCGCCCGCCACTCTACGCGGCTTCTTCCCGGGCTTTGCCTACCAGCTTGGGGTGCTGATCGCCTCCTCCATCGGCTACGTTGAAGCCATCATCGCGCAGCACGCGAGCTACGCGGCGGCGATGGGAACGCTGGCCGCGACTGTTATGTTGGTCGGGGCGGCGGTCATCGCCGCCAGCCCCGAGTCCAGAGGCATTGCATTTTAGCGCCGGGCATTACTTTGCCATTGGGAATTCCGTTTTAGGCCGCTATCGGATACGCACGGGGCGGTCGAGTGTGATGGTGATGGGCGTGCCCGGCCTCAGATCAAGGTTGCCGTTGCGGTTGGCGAGCACCAAACCCAAACCGCCACCGACGATGGCGCCAATGCCCGCGCCTTTGCCGCCGCCGGCTAGCGCACCCACGATGGCGCCGACCACGCCGCCCGCGGCCGCGGTACCGACCGCGTTGCGGGTCTGTGATTTTTGCACACCGCCCTCATTGGTGGCCGAGGGTTCGCCAGTGATGACTCCGCCGACGCCCTGGTTGGGGTTGACCTGGCTGACTTCAGCCCTTAGCGGGAGATTGGTGCCATTGGCCAGTTCGAGCGACTGGAAGTTCAATTGCAGTTGCGAGGTGCCCGAAACCGATCCGCTACGCTGCACCCCGGCGACCGTGCCCCGCACGGTACTGCCGTCGGGCACCAGCATGGTCTGTCCATCGGGCGCGTAGACAGGGTCAGTTACCGTCGCGCTGAAGCTGTCACCCGGTTCGCTGCTGCGGGTACTCAACGTATTGTTCAGCCGAAGGTGCAGGGCGGTGCCGGCGGGCAGCACGTCGCTTGCGTTATTGTAGGCGCGGCTGCGGCGGCTGGGCTGGGCGTTAGGCTGGGCGCCGTATTGCGAACCATATTGGTCGCCATACTGGGCTTGGTTTTGGTCGCCGCGGCGGGCGCCGTTGTAATTGCGCTGCCGGCCGGCGTTGGGGTTGGCGGGGCGGCCGTAGAAGCCGTCATCGTAGCCGGACTCGTAGCCAGTGTGGTAATCCATGGCAAAGCTTTGCTGATCGAGGCCCGAGTTGCCGTTCTGGTCGGTCGCATCCTGGTAGGCTTGGTGATCCTGGAAGTTATACGCGGCCTGATTGCGATAGTCGTTTGAGCCGTCGCGGAACCCGGCGTTGTAGCCGGCGTTGCGCGCGGCTCGCGCCTCCGGGGAGAGGTTTTGGTTCTGATATTGGACTTGATCCTGGTTCTGATTGGGAACTTGGTTTGGATATCCGGTCTGCGCGCCCGCTCCCAGCGCGCACATCAATCCGGCCACTAGACCCCATTGCAAACGCATAGCCACCTCCGGTTCTTGTTTATTGAGATGCCCCGGAACAAACCCTGTTTGCATGTGGAGCCTAAACTAGAAAGGTTGCCCTTCGAAGCGCCCAACACCGATCCACGCACGCCTGTGTCGTCCACCCCCGGAGGATGGGCACCACTTTCCATTCCGGTGTTTCGCGACCGCTTTGTGGCC
>JANWLQ010000062.1 GCA_025450725.1 Terriglobales bacterium | reverse complement strand
GGTCGAGATTGCGGTCGAGGCCATGCGCCTGGGCGCGCGCGATTTTATCGAGAAGCCGTGGTCGAACGAACGCCTGCTCGCCATCGTGCGCACTCAAATCGAACTGCGCCGCGCGCTGCGGCGCGAGCAAAGACTCGAGGCCGAAACCCGCCTGCTGCGCGCCGAAGGGCGGCCCGAGATGATCGCCGCCTCGCCCGCCATGCAGCCGGTGCTGCAGCTCATCACGCAAGTGGCGCCTTCCGACGCCAACATCCTGATCACCGGCGAAAACGGAACCGGCAAGGAATTGGTTGCCAAAACCTTGCACGCGCTCTCGCTGCGCGCCTCGCGCTCGCTCGTGACGGTGAACCTGGGCGGACTTCCGGAGGGTATTTTCGAGAGCGAATTATTCGGCCACGTTCGAGGCGCCTTCACCGACGCCAAGGCCGACCGTGTGGGGCGCTTTGAGCTGGCCGATGGCGGCACCCTGTTTCTCGATGAAATTGGCAATCTATCGTTGTCCCAGCAAGCCAAGATCCTGCGCACCGTGCAATCGGGCGAAATGGAGCGCGTCGGCGCTTCGAAAACACGCAAGGTGGATGTGCGCCTGATCGCCGCAACGAATTGCGATCTACACCGCGAAGTCGCCGAGGGGCGGTTCCGCCAGGATCTGTTGTTCCGCATCAATACGATCGAGATCCACGTCCCACCCTTGCGCCAGCGCCGCGAGGATCTGCCCGCGTTGGCGCAGCACTTCTTGCGCACCCATGCCGGGCGCTACCGAAAGACCATCACCGGCTTTGAGCCGGCGGCGCTGCGCGCGATGGCCGATCACGCCTGGCCAGGCAATGTCCGCGAACTGGAGCACGCGGTTGAGCGCGCCGTGCTGCTCTCGACCAGCGACCAGATCCAAGCCAGCCACCTCGGTTTGCGCTCGCAACCCAATGCCGCCGGCGGCGAGTTGACGACCATGGCGCTGGATGACGCCGAACGGATCCTTGTGCAAACCGCGTTGGAGCGGGCCGGAGGCAACATCCATCACGCGGCCAAGGCGCTGGGGCTGAGTCGCGCGGCGTTGTACCGGCGCATCGAGCGCTATGGCCTCTGAACCCGTACCGGCGCGGGGTCCCTGGGGCATGCGCCCGCAAACGTTGCTCCTATTATTGGGGTTGGCCGCCGGCCTTCCGGCTTTAATTCTCGCGCTGGTGTTGCTCTGGCTGCCCCGTAACCAGCCGCTGTTTGGCTCGCCGGGCGTGCATGAACTGCAGTGGGCGCTGACCGTGCTGCTGGTCGGTTGCTGGTGGGGGTTTACCTATACCACGCGCCGGCGCACGTTGTTCTCGCTCTATACGTTTGCCAACATGCTGGCGGCGGTGCGTGGCGGCGACTACTCGGTGCGTGCCCGCGGCGGCCAGTACGACGATGCCTTCGGCGCCTTGGCGTACGAAATCAACGACCTGTCGGAATCGCTGCGCCTGCGCCGCGTGAGCGCTGTCGAGGCGTCGGCGCTGCTCGACAAGGTAGTCGAGACGATTGACATTGCGGTGTTCGCCTTCGACGAGGATCACCGACTGCGTCTGGTCAACCTTGCCGGCGCCAACCTGCTGGCCTCGAGCGCCGAAAAGCTGCTCGGCCAGTCGGCGGAGCACTTGGAGCGCGAGGCAATGCTCGCAGGCGAGCAAAACCGCCTGGCCGAGGTGACGTTCCCCGGCGGTCCGGGGCGGTGGGATATTCGCCACACCGGATTCCGTCAGGACGGCAAGCCCCACCAACTGCTCATGGTCAGCGACCTGAGCCAGCCCTTGCGCCAGGAGGAGCGTCTGGCCTGGTACCGGCTGATCCGGGTGCTCGGCCACGAGCTGAACAACTCCATGGCGCCGATCATGTCGCTGGCCTCGAGCCTGGCCAGCCTGTTGCCCGAGCCCCAGCCCGAGGACTGGCGCGAAGACATGCAACGCGGCCTGGAGGTGATCTCGACTCGTGCCGCCGCATTGAATCGCTTTCTCGGCGCCTACACCCGCCTCGCCCGCCTGCCGGCGCCAACGCTGGCGCCTGTAAGTGTGCGTACATTGGTGCAGGCGGCGGTGCGGGTCGAGCAGCGCGTCGCCGCCGAAATTCGCCCTGGTCCGGAGCTGACCATCGCCGCCGACGCCGATCAATTGGAGCAGGTGCTGATCAACCTGATCCGCAATGCCGCCGATGCTGCGACCCACGTGCAAGTGGGTTGGGATTTACGCGGCGAATGGCTTGAGATTTGGATTACCGATGATGGCCCGGGACTCGCCCAGACCGCGAATTTATTCGTGCCGTTCTTCACCACCAAACCCGGCGGT
This sequence comes from Terriglobales bacterium, assembly GCA_025450725.1. GTDB lineage: Bacteria > Acidobacteriota > Terriglobia > Terriglobales > SCQP01 > SCQP01. The sequence continues at coordinate 10,509 of JANWLQ010000062.1, read as the reverse complement.
TCGGGCATCGGCCTGGTGCTCTCCCGCCAGATCGCCGAAGCCCACCGCGGCCGCCTCACGCTAGGCAACCGCCGCGGCGGTGGCTGCGAAGCTCGCCTGTATCTGCCTTTCACCTAGCCCGGCAGTTTCGGGTTGATGGGATTGACGGCGCCATGCCCTCCGGGTATACTCATGTGGTACAGCCACAGGAGTACGGCAATGGCGGAGTCGAAACTAGATGTACTGCAAGGGACGCTCGACCTGATGGTGCTGCAAACTTTGGCAGTGCTGGGTCCGCAGCATGGCTACGGAATTGCGCGCCGCATTGAACAGGCGAGCGGCGACAGCGTCTTGTTGAACCAGGGTACGATCTACGCCGCCCTGGTGCGACTGCGCCAGCGTGGCTGGATCGCCGCCAACTGGGGAATTTCCGAGAATAATCGCCGCGCCCGCTTCTATGCGTTGACGACTCGCGGGCGCAAGCAATTGGCGAGTGACGCCTCGTATTGGCAGCGTCTGACCGCGGCGGTGGGGCGTGTGCTCGCGCTCGAGCCGGAACGGGAGGGACAATGATCGGCGTTCGAGAGTTTTTCAGCCGGCTGCGGAATGAGATCGGCTGGCGCAAGGAGGAGCGCGACCTGCAAGCTGAATTGGCCGATCATCTGGCGCGCGCCGAACATGACAATCGTGCCCGGGGCCTAACCCCGAGCGAAGCGCGGCGGCAGGCGCGTCTGGCGCTCGGCGGCGAAGATTGCGCCAAAGAACTACAGCGCGACGCGCGAGGGCTGCCTTGGCTGAGCGCCCTTCGACAAGACATAGCCTATGCCGCGCGAGGCGTGCGCCGCAACCCCGGGTTCGCCCTCTTGGCGGTGTTAACGTTGGGTCTGGGAATGGGTGCGAGCACCGCAATTTTTAGCGTAGCGAACGCAGTCCTGCTGCGCCCGCTGCCCTACGCGAATCCATCCCAATTGGTCGGTTTCTCCTACGTGCGTCATCGCGGCGGGGGAACAGTCTCGTCCCCTTATGTGTCCCTTAACCAGGTCGAGGCGTGGCGGAGTGATAGCCGGACCTTGGCCTCGGTCGGCAGTTTCGTTTTTAGTGCGCTACCGGTGCGGGTGGGGGATCAGTCAGTGGTGTTGGCGACTGTCTTTGCCGACCCGGAACTAATGCCCACGTTGGGAGTCGTACCAATGGTCGGATCCAACCTGAGTGGTACGGGCAGTACGCACAAAGACAATTCCGCGGTGATTAGTCATCGTTTGTGGTCGGAGGTGCTTCATTCCGATCCGCACGCGGTCGGGCGCACGCTGCTAGTCAATGGCGAGAGCTATACAATTGTCGGAATTCTCCCGGCGCGGTTTCAGTTTCCGCGCCGCGACGCCGCGTTTTTTCCCGAGCAGCCGGAACTCTTGCTGCCAGTGGCGAATATCGCCGACGTATGGGGACGTGACAGTGCCCAATGGATAGCGATTGGGCGCCTCAAACCTGGCGACGGACTGGCGCAGGCGCAGGTCGACATGGATGCGTTGACAGCGCGACTTTCGGCACACGATCCGGGCATGAAGGGGATTTCGGTGCGGCTGGAGGGCTTGCAGGCGGATACAACCCGCAAAGCCCGTCCCGCGCTCATGATTGTCCTAGGGCTATCCGTAGTCTTGCTGCTCATCGCCTGTTCGAATGTAATGAACTTGTTGGTTGCGCGGTCGGCGGCGCGCGGCCGGGAGATGATGGTGCGCAAGGCGTTAGGCGCGACTACAGAGCGCTTGGTGCGGCAAATGCTAACCGAGAGCGCCTGCCTGACGCTGATCGCGGGCGGATTCGGAATATTCTTGGCGGCTCTCGGCAACCGGGCGCTCCTCAGTTTGTGGCCCAGCTTTCTGCCGGTTACCGGGAATGTGGGTTTGGATTGGCGCCTGCTGAATTTTGCGCTGGCGCTCTCGCTGGTGTCGGCGCTGGCCGCCGGCATTTTGCCGGCCTGGCACTGCGGGCGCCCCCAAGTGGAGGAAAGACAGCCAGGTGAACGAGCCACTGGGGGGCGCAGTTTCGCGCGGCTCCAACGCGGATTGATGATTGCGCAGGTTGCATTGGGAATGGCTTTGCTCGCCGGCGCAGGGTTGTTGGTGAACAGCTTAGGCCGGCTCAATGCGGTGGACCCTGGGTTCCGTACCGCGGGGCTGCTGGGATTCGAGCTAACTATGCCCACCCAACCGGCGAAATCACAGGCCGAATTCCGACAGCGAAGGCTGCGAATCATGGGCTTGTACAATACAATTCTGGAACAAATGCGGGCGATTCCGGGCGTGGTATCGGTCGGGCTGATTACCAATCTGCCGCCGGAAACCCGCGGTGGAATGTTCATGGGGTTGTCGATTGTCGGCCTGCCCCCCAAGGGCGCGCAGAGCTGCAATTTTCAGATCACGAGTGAAGATTATTTCTCGACTCTGGCCGTCCCCATTGTCGCGGGCCGAAACTTTTCCGCGAATGACAATTTCGAAGCGCCACCGGTGGTGATTGTCAACCAAGCATTTGCCCAGCGGTTTTTGCAGGGTGCCGACGCGCTGGATCGGCAGCTGACCGCCTCGTTCAATCCAGGGGCTCCGCGCCGGATCGTAGGCGTGGTGCGTGACATGCATGACCGCGGGCTGGGGGTGCCGTCGATTCCGACCGTGTACGTTCCATTTCGGCAATTCGCGCAGGCCTACGGCGCGGTGGTTCTGCGCACGAACCTTTCGCCGGACGCTGTGTTCCCGGTGGTGCGCCGGCGTTTGAACCAAGCCGCGCCGGTCGTGGCTTTGGACCATTTCACATCCATCCGGGACCGCATTTACAGGACCCTCGATGAGCCGAGGTTTTATACCACCATGGCCGCCACCTGCGCGCTGATGGCGCTAGTGTTCGTAACGCTCGGGCTGTATGGAGTGGTGACATTCTCGGTTTTGCGGCGGACGGCTGAAATTGGCATTCGCACCGCGCTGGGGGCGTCGGCGGCAACAATTCTACGCGGCGTATTGTGGCAGGGCACCGTCATGGCGCTTGCGGGCGTTGGTATAGGTCTTGTGTTGGCGCTCAGCGCCGGGCAAGTTTTGGGCCAGCTTTTGTTCGCGGTTAAGCCTAATGACCCGGCGACTCTTGCCGGAGCGGCGGCGTTGGTGACCCTGGTAATGCTGGCAGCAAGCTATATTCCAGCTCGGCGGGCGTCGCGGGTGGATCCGTTGATCGCCCTGCGGCACGAGTAGCAGCCTTACCGGGTGAACGAGATTGTCGTACCGCCTGGAACGCCGTAGCCTTCGCCACGCGGCACAGAAAGCGCGGTTTGCTGCCATACTGGGCGTGTGATGTTTGCTGCTCTTGCTCTGCTTGCGGCTGGCGTGCTGCCTGTGGCGCCCACCCCGATTCCGCCGCACGACGCCTTCGACGCGCGTCAGTGCTACGAATACACGGCTGAAATTACTCGCTACGGCGAACGCAATCCCGGCTCGCCGGGGCATGCGAAGACCGAGGCGCTCATTCACCGCGTGGTGCTCGCGGACGGCGGCAAGATCGATTCCGACGACTTCACAGCCGACACGCCGCGCGGCAAGGTGCCGGTCCACAACCTGATCGGCAAGTTCAACCAATCCGGCGATCCGCACCAACCCATTTTCATTCTGGCGGGGCATTACGACACTTTGTTCAAGAAAGGCTTCGTCGGCGCCAACGACGGCGGATCGTCCACCGCGATTCTGCTCTCCTTCGCCGATGCGCTCAAAGGCCACAAGACCAAGATGCAGATCTGGCTGGTCTGGACCGATCTCGAGGAAGCAGTCAACTCGTTTACTGACAACGATGGGCTCTACGGCAGCAAGCACCTCGCCCACAAGTTGGTGGAGCAGGGAATCGCTCCACGCGTCCGCGGGTTTTTCCTGCTCGACATGATCGGCGACAAGGATCTCGACGTTGACCGCGAGTCGACCTCGGCCGGCTGGCTGCAGGACTTCATCGCCGCCGCCGCCAAAAAGCTTGGCTACTCCCAATACTTCTTCCACTATTCAACCGCCATCACCGACGATCAGGATTCCTTTGTCAACGTCGGCATTCCATCGGTTGACGTCGTGGACGCGACCTTCGGCAAAATGCCCGGCGACGGCATGGGCGCCTACCATCACACCAACCAGGACACGATGGATAAGGTCTCCGAGCACAGTCTCATGGTGGTGGGGCGGACCGTCCTGCTCGCAGTCGAGACAATTGATAGCCAAAGCTAATGCCGCTGCGCACCGCCGACGCCATCATTCTTCGCACCTACGCGTTGAAAGAATCGGACAAAATCGTTAGCTTTTTCACCCGTGAGTTCGGCAAGTGCCGGGGTGTGGCGCGTGCCGCCCGGCGTCCGAAAAGCAAATTCGGTTCCTCCCTCGAGCCGCTATCGCGGGTGAAGGTGCAGTTCTTCGAACGTGAAGGCAAGGATCTGAGCAATATTGACCATTGCGAATTAATCAGCTCGATGGTGGCGGCGGGCGCTATTGATCTGGTACATTCAATTGCGGTATCACTCATGGTGGAGGTAGCCGACCGCATGCTGCCCGACCACGAGGCCAACGACGCCGTATTCCGATTGTTCCTGGCGGTGCTGCCGGCCCTGTCCGGCCCCGACGCCTGGCTGCCGCTAACCTATTACCTGCTTTGGATGGTGCGACTGGGAGGATTTTTGCCGGGTTTGGATGATGAATTGAGCGCCGCCTTGCTGCGCCTGCCGCTCGCGCAAGCGGCCGACCTGCTCCCCGCCGGGCTCTGCGCCGGTGCCGCCGGGCAGCGCCTGCGCCACACCCTCAAGTATTGCCTTGAAGATCACCTCGAGTCCCGCCTCATTTCCTGGCCCATACTGGCCGGCCTGGAAGATAGGGAAGGAGCCGAGGCCACTCCATGAACTTCCAGGACCTTATCCTCGGCTTGCAGAGTTTCTGGGCTGGCCAGGGCTGCATCGTACAGCTTCCATTTGACCTCGAGGTCGGCGCCGGAACCATGGCGCCGGAGACGTTCTTGCGCGTCCTGGGGCCTCAGCCCTATCGCGTTGTCTATCCCCAGCCGAGCCGCCGGCCGGCCGACGGACGCTATGGCGAGAACCCCAATCGTGTGTACAAACACCTGCAGTTGCAGGTGGTTCTTAAACCATCACCTGAAGATGTGCAAGAGCTCTATTTGCAAAGCCTGGCGGCCATCGGCATTGACCTCTCCGCCCACGACATAAAGTTCGAAGAGGATAACTGGGAAGCTCCTACCCTGGGCGCTTGGGGTCTCGGCTGGCAGGTGATGCTCGACGGTTTGGAGATCACCCAATTCACCTATTTTCAACAGTGCGGCGGGCAGGACTTGAACCCCATCTCGGTCGAGCTAACTTACGGCCTGGAGCGCATCGGCGCCTTCCTCCAGGACGTGGACAGCATCTACGCCATGCGCTGGAATGACCAGTTCAGCTACCGCGACGTGCGATTTCTGGACGAGCTGCACCACTCCGTCTACAACTTCGAAAAGGCGGATATCACCCGGCTCTGGGCGACGTTCGAAGGCTGCGAAGGCGAAAGCCGGAGTTTGCTGACTCAGTTCCGCGAGCTGCCCGCCGAGGCGCGCGGCAACTTTCCCCTGCTCGCCGCCTACGAGCTGTGCCTGCGCTGTTCGCATACATTCAATTTGCTCGACGCCCGTGGCGCCATTTCGGTGACCCAGCGCGTGGGCCTGATCCAACGAGTCCGGACGTGGGCGGTGGGCATTGCCGGCGCGTGGTTGGAACAACAGGGAAGCGGTGCTCCCCATGCCTGAACGGTTGCTGGTCGAAATTGGTTGCGAAGAGATCCCCGCGCGCATGGTCGAGGATTTGGCCCGGCAGTTCGCCGCCCATCTGAGTCGGCGGCTGCAGGAGCAAGGTTTGCTCGACCCGGGCATGAACGCCACCGTCGCCTGGACGCCGCGGCGCCTTATGTTTGTGGCGGAAGAGGTGGTCGAACGCCAACCCACGACCGAAGAGGAAGTGACCGGCCCCCCGATTAAAGTATCCGTCGCCGCTGACGGCGCGTGGACGCCACAAGCGGTTGGCTTCGCCGCCAAGAATGGTTTGCCGCCCACCGCGCTCTATCGGCTGACCAACGCGAAAGGTGAGTACGTCGCGGTGAAGAAGTCTGCCGGCGGCGCCGGCGCCGCAACCATTCTGGCGGCTGCCATTCCCGCCGCGCTGGGCGAAATCCAACTGCCCCGATCCATGAAGTGGCAAACCAGTTTTCGCTTCATCCGCCCGATTCGCTGGTTGGTGGTGTTGCTGGGCTCGCATCCGGTGCCGGTCAAATTGGGCGAGGTCGCCTCGGGCAACGAATCCCGCGGTCATCGCAGCCTCGGTACGGCGCGCTTCCATGTAAACTCGTCCGCCGAGTATCCCGCCCTCTGGCACGCCAACCACGTCATTGTCGAGCCCGAGCAACGTCGCGAACGTATTCGCGCGCGCTGCGCCGGAGCGCGTCCCGACGCCGCGTTGGAAGACACGCTGGTGAACTTGACCGAGTTCCCCGACGCCATCAAGGGCGGCTTCGATTCCAAATACTTAGAGTCTCTACCGGCGGAAGTGCTGGTCACGGTGATGCGCGACCATCAGAAGTACTTTGCCGTCGAAGATCAATCGGGCGCGCTGGCGCCCCATTTCATCGCCGTCATTAACCAGGCCAGTGATCGTGAGGGTTTAATCCGCCACGGCAACGAGCGGGTTTTGCGGGCGCGTTTCAGCGATGCCGAATTCTTCTGGCAGGCTGACCGCAAGCTCACGTTGGCCGAGCGCCTGCCCAAGTTGGAAGCGGTCACCTTCCAGGCCAAGCTCGGCAGCTACCGCGCCAAAGCCGCGCGCATGAAATCGTTGGCCGAGTGGCTGGCCGGGCGGTGGACGGAGTGCGACCGCGACCTTGCCGCCACCGCCGCCGAATTGGCCAAGTGCGACTTGACCTGCGAAACGGTCAAGGAGTTTCCCGAGTTGCAAGGCGTCATCGGTGGCCACCTGGCCCGCGCCGAGGGACGCCCTGAACAGCTCGCCATTGCCATCGCCGATCAGTACGCTTGGGAACGGCCGCCCCGCACCCGCGAAGGCGCGGTGGTGTCGCTCGCTGACAAGCTCGACACAATCGTCGGGATGTTTTCGATCGGCGAACAGCCGACCGGATCGGCCGATCCCTTTGGCCTGCGCCGGCAAGCCAATGGCGTCGTGCGCACGCTAATTGAAATGCAGTGGCCGCTTGCGCTCGCCCAAGCCTGCGCGCAAGCCGGTCAGGGCGATGAGATCGCGCTGGCCGCGTTTTTCCGCGAGCGCCTGGCGTTCTATCTCACCGATTCGGCGGGTTTTCGCTACGATTTCGTCGCCGCGGTCCTCGCCGTCGAGGGCGGCGCTGACGTTCCCCTCCAAGCCTTCCGCCGCTGCGCCGCGCTGGCGGCGGCGCCCGACATGGCGGCTGTGGCCGCCGTGGTCAAACGCGCGGGCAACATCGTGCGCAAGGAGAAATGGACTTCGGTCGAGGTCAATCGAGCCCTGCTCACTCATCCTTCGGAGGCCGCGCTGTATGAACGTGTGGCGGGCTTGACCAGCGGTGACTACGCCCAGGAGCTTAAGGAAATATCCGGCCTCGCCGAGCCGCTCAAGGCGTTTTTCGACCAGGTTCGCGTGAACGATGCCGATCCGGCGATCCGCGCCAATCGCCTGTCGCTGCTCGCCTGGGCAGTGGCGCGCCTCAGCCGCATCGCCGACTTTAGCGAAATCGTCGTGGCCTAAGCCTGCGCCGGCGTTTCCGCGCGCAGGAAGCTGTTGTGGTCGGCGTCGTTAATATCGGGCGCGCCGGGCGCGACATTCTCCAGCTTGCCACTGGCCAGCCAGCGTTCGAGTTCATCCACCAACTGGAAGAGGTGCTCGAACGAATCCACGATAAAGAACAGCGGCTGGTAATGGTGGTAATCGAATCCCTGGTTCACCACCCATTCCATTTGAATCGGGTAACGCTGCACCCGTGGCTCGGTCAGCGCGTAGGCGAGTTCGCCGTACGAACTCAGCAGACCGCTGCCATAGGCGCGAACTCCGTCGCGCGTGTTCATCAACCCGAACTCGACCGTAAACCAAAAGAAGCGCGCCAGCGCCTTGATCATGCTGGTAAGGCGCTGCTGTCTGACCTTTTCGTCTTTGATATCGGCCACCAGGCGCTTGGCGGTATGGGCGCAATTGCCGAAACGCACCAGCACGTCGGCGAACTTGGGGTCGGTGTGCATGGGCACGTGGCCGGCGATGTCGTGGAAAATATCCGGCTCGGGGAGGTAGTCAAGCCGGTCCGAGCGCCGGATGGTGATCGTAGTCGGGAATTCGCGCCGGCTCAGGCAGTCGAAAAAATCAAACGCCGGGACATACCCGCTCACCGCCTTGGCCTGAAACCCGGTCAGCGGCTGCAGAAAGCGGTTGACGTCTTCCAGGCGCGGCACCTGCGAGGCGTCGAAGCAGAGCGAATCAATACCCTTGAGAAAATGCGGATTGGCGTACTGCCGCCACTGCGCCTGCATGCGGCTGAAGAGCTTGCGCCACGACTCGTGGTTTTCCTCGCTGTAGAGTTCGTAAGGCTGATGGATGTACATCCGCCCGTCGCGTTGGGCGTTTTCGATGAAGGCGGCTTCGGTGGTGGTCAGGCCAGCGGCAACTTCCGGCATGTTAGTTATTGTACCGGCTACCGGGCAAACACATCCGCGACGGCAATGGACAATCCCGGCAGCAGCGGCGAAGTAACCGTTGCGCCCTCGCCAAATACACCAGCTCCTGCGAATTGCCCCGCCTCCCTGCGCAGTACTGAAATGTGCTTCGCATCCGGATCTACGAGCCAGTACTCGGTTACGCCCAGCGCCTCATACCGTGCGCGTTTAAGGGTTTGGTCGCGCTTTCGATTGCTGGGCGAAAGCACTTCAATCAGCAAATCGGGCGCGCCCTGAATGTTATCGTCACCAATGATGTCGGCGCGCTGGCTGGAGACAAATATAATGTCTGGTTCCATCACGTCATGAGCGGCTAAGAGAACATCAAACGGCGCGGGGTAAACATGGCCCAACCTGACGCAGGCAGCCACCGAGTCCTCCAAGGAGGAGACCGAGGTGGACGGCCGCGTAATTCCGAAGGGCGGCCCGCTGCCGTCAATCGAATTCCGCTGGATTTGCGACACCGTCTTCACGAAGACGGTCGCAGCGACGTAGCATCGCGGAGTCGCGGCGGGTTGGAGCAAAGGGAGGCGAGCCTCTGCCGGCGAACGTGCTGCCAAAGCAGAGAAAACAGAGCTCCCGACGCGCGCTGATGGCGTTCCGAGGGCGAGGGGCTAACGTAGTGCTCACCGTCAATGATTTCGTGCCGCAGGCCGTCGTCGGGAATGTGCGCGTAATCGGCGTATGTCAGCTTGCCTGTCTGCGTCGCCGGCATGTAGGCACCTCCCCCCATTATGCTCCTGGGAAAACGATCTGGGGTTGAAACAGGCTGCCCGCCAGCCGGCGGGCAATGGCGAGTAGCCGCTGGTCGTGTGTGAAGACCCGCACCAGCGGCGCCTGGCTGAATTCACCGAGGTTCGCGGCGCGGCCCTGCAGCAGATACCCCGCCGCTTCGGCCGGCGCGAACACGGCCGGGAACTCGGGCAGCAAGCGCAGCGCCGGCAGCAGCGCGCGGTCGAGTTCGCCGGCTGCGGCGAGTTCGCCGAGCGCGTCGAGCGTATAGCTCGCCGCCAGCGAAAACTCCCCCACCCGTACCCGCTGCAACTCACTCAGGTGTGCGCCCACGCCGAGCGCGGCCCCCAACTCGTGCGCCAGCGAGCGGACGTAGGTTCCAGTCGAACAGGTCACGTGAAACCGCATCCGGTCGCCCGCCATCGCCGTCATGTCGAATTGACTCACCTCGACCTCGACCGCCGCCAGCGTTACCGGCTTTTCGCGACGCGCCAGTTTATAGGCGGGGACGCCGTCAATTTTCTTCGCCGAGTATGCCGGCGGAACTTGCTGCAACCGGCCGCGAAACCGCGGCAGCGCCGATTCAACTTCCTCCCGCGTGGGCTGACGCGACGAGATCTCACCCACCGGCTTGCCGGCCGCATCGTAGGTGTCGGTCGCCCAGCCAAAGCGGATCTCGCCGGCGTATTCCTTGTCGCGCCCCTGAAAAAACTGCGCCAGCCGGGTCAGCCGCCCCAGCAGCAGCGGCAGCACACCGCTGGCGGATGGGTCAAGCGTGCCCAGATGCCCAACCGACCGCTCCTGGCAAATGCGGCGCACGCGCGCGACCACGTCGTGCGAGGTCACGCCCGCGGGCTTGTGGATGATCAGGGCTCCGTCCAAGATGTGTGTGCTCAGCGCGCCAGTATTTCGTCAATCGCGATCTGAGTCCGTATTCGCCAGCCTCAACCCCTCTCCACCCATTATGGGCCCGCCGGCGCTTGCATCGGCAAACAAGCGGTGGTAGGTTGAAGGTGTTCGGAAATCCAGGAGGGTATTGCGTTGCAGCAAACCGGGGATATTTCG
>JANWLQ010000061.1 GCA_025450725.1 Terriglobales bacterium | reverse complement strand
CTGCTTTCGGCGCGCGAAAAGATGCCGCTGCAAGTGACGCCCATGTTTCCCTATCTCGAGCGCGCCACCGCGCCGGTGGCCAAAGCGACCCCATCGTCGTCACCGGGCGGCGGCAAGCCGCACAATTAACTACCAGGAAAAAGATTGGCTAATTATGTGCAGTGAGCCATCCATTTCGATGGTGGCGCGCTGCGGGGGACGCTGAACGCCTTCGGCATAGCGCATATCGGTCAGCGTGATCTTGGTCAAACTGCCTTCCTCCTGATCGTCGGACAACGGGAAGCGGGCGAACCAAAGAAAAATGCCTCCGGTACGGGTATGCTGGGCCGCGGTGATCGAGGGCGTCAGCGGAGGTTTGATGTAGTTGCGCTGCAGCGTGAGGTGGCCGAGGTCCGTGTCCCAGGGCGAGTCAATCGCGGCGACCAGATAGTTGGCGGGCAGGTCTACAATTGCCTGCCATTGGAACGGCGTCGACGTGGGGAACGCGGCCCAGTCGAGCGGCAATTGACCATTAAAAAAGTTGGAGACCGCCTGGCTATTCAACAACTCAAGCGCGGCGTTATGCTGGCGCGCGCGCAGCCCGAACCAGGCGCAGAGCAGTATCAGCGCTGCGGCGGCGGAGGCGCGGTGCGGATTATTTTTCCGCACTCCGACTTCACTGCTGATCAGCGTCAGTAACATCGGTACGCCGAGCAGGGCGGCGAATAGAAACCAGATCCAGGGGTCGAAATAGGGTGCCCAATCGAGGGCCATCCACCGCTCGCTCACGGGCGCGAATAGGCGGACGCCGAAATTATTGGTCCAGTCGAGCAACAGATGGGAGCCGATACCGACCGCGCCCAGGGCCAGCGCAATGGCAAACAGATGCCGGGGCGGGTTGGCCAGCGGATGGCGCGGCGGCCACCGCTTCACCGCCCAGCGCCAGCCGAGCGCGACCGCGAGCGCCCACAGGGGAAGAAACAGGAGCGAATGCAGCACGCCATTGCGAAACTCGAGGTAACGAATGCCGGGCCAACTGTAGAGCAGGTCGAGATCGGGTAAGTTGGCGGCCACGACCATCGCGGTGGTGGCGTAGGCAATGCGCTTTTTGAAGAACACGCGTGAAAGCGCCACGGCCACCAGCGAGTGGGTGAGGTTGTCCATGAACTTGCAGAGCAGCATAACATCAGAAGAGACATGTCGGAGCCGTCCCCACTCGCACCCGCCCTGGCACAGCGTCTGGACCTCGCCCAGGAGATGAAACGGCGCGGCGTTCGCCTGACCCGTCAGCGCGCGGCGGTGCTGGCCGCTATTCAGCAAGCGACGCGTCACCTCGACGCGGAATCGTTGTGGCGTCTGGTGCGGGCGCGCGATGCCACGGTGAACCTGGCGACCGTATACCGGACGCTTGGCATGTTGAAAAAAATGGGGCTGGTGGATGAACTCGACCTAATGCACCTCGAAGGCGAGAAGCACTTTTACGAGGTTAGCCGCAGCCAGAGCCATCTGCACCTGGCCTGTTTCGAGTGCGGGAAGATCGAGGAGTACCAGACCGAACAGTTTCTCAAGCTGCAGGCCGAGGTGGAGTCGGTGTGCGGCTTTACCGTGAAAACCGGGCGGCTCGAGTTTGGAGGCGTATGTCGCACCTGCCGGAAGTAACAGCGGAAATCGCCGCGTTGCGCAGTGAGATCCGGCGCCACGAACGTTTGTACTACGTGGACGACCGCCCCGAGATCACCGACGCCGAGTTCGACCGGCTCATGCGACGGTTACAGACGCTCGAAAACGAGCACCCGGAAACCATCACGCCCGATTCACCCACCCAGCGCGTGGGCGGCGAACCGCGCGCCGGCCTGGTTAAGGCGCCGCACAGCGCGCCATTGCAGAGCCTGGACAATGCCTATAACGAGCAGGAGTTGCGCGATTTCGATCGCCGCGTGCGCGAGGGCGTGGGGACCGAGGCGGCGGTCGCCTACGTGGCGGAGTTGAAACTCGACGGTCTGAGCATGGCCATTCGTTACGCCAGTGGCCGGCTGCACCAGGGGCTAACGAGAGGAGACGGCCGCGTGGGTGAGGATGTCACCGCCAATCTGCGAACCATTCGGTCGCTGCCCTTGGTCCTCGAGGGCGAGCCGGATTTCGAGGTGCGTGGCGAGGTGCTCATGCCGCGCGCGGCTTTCCAAAAGCTGAACCAGGAGAGGGAAGAGCAGGAGCTGGAGCGGTTCGCCAATCCCCGCAACGCGGCGGCGGGCGCGGTGCGGGTGCTCGACACCCGGATTACCGCAAGCCGCGGGCTCGAATTCTACGCGTACTCCTTGTTGGGCGCGGGGGAGATGGCGCAGCCGACGCAAGCCGCTACGATGCGGGCGCTCGCCGCCATGGGATTCAAGACCAGTCGTTGGCAGTGCTGCCCGTCGCTCGACGACGCGTTCGCCTTTATCGCTAGTTGCGAGCGCGACCGCGAGATGCTGGCCTATGAAATTGACGGTGTGGTGCTGAAGGTGAACGATATGGAGCTGCGCCAGAAGCTTGGCTCGACCAGCAAGTTTCCGCGCTGGGCCATCGCCTACAAGTTTGCGGCGCGCGAGGCGGTCACCAAGGTGCTCGATATCGTGATGAGCGTCGGGCGCACGGGCGCGCTGACGCCGACGGCGTGGCTCGAGCCGGTGGCGATCGGCGGTGTCACGGTTAGCCGCTCGACGCTGCACAACCTGGACGAGATCGCCCGGCTTGGGGTGCGTGTCGGCGACACGGTGCGCGTCGAGCGCAGCGGCGACGTCATCCCCAAGGTGGTCGAGGTGGTGGCCGAGGCCCCGCGCGGGCCGGAGCCCTATCAGGCGCCTACGTCGTGCCCGGTTTGCGGCAGCGGCGCGCATCGCGAACCGGAGGAGGTGGTGCTGCGCTGCGTGAACGCCAACTGCCCTGCCAAACTAAGTCAATCCCTGCACCACTTTGCCCGCCGCGGCGTGATGAATATCGGCGGCCTGGGGCCGGCTCTCATCGAGCAATTGACCAACAGCGGCCAGGTCAAGGACCTGGCCGATATCTACGAAAAGATAGGCGCTGAAAGCCTCGCCACACTCGACCGCATGGGGGAGAAGTCGGCCGCCAACCTAATGCAGGAAATCGAGCGCAGCCGGCACAACGAGCTCTGGCGAGTGATCTACGGTCTTGGCATTCGTATGGTGGGCGAACGCACGGCGCAGGCATTGGCGCACCAGTTCGGGTCGCTCGATCGGCTGATGGAGGCGACCGAAGAGGAGTTGGAGAACACCGAAGAGGTGGGGCCGAAGATCGCCGCCTCGCTCCACATTTTTTTCGAAGAGGCCGCCAATCGCGAGTTAATTCGCCGGCTGCAGCGGGCGGGCATCGACCCTAAAGTTGATACTGCGCCCCCCCTGGCTGGCCCGCAGCCGCTGGCCGGCAAAAAACTGGTGCTCACCGGCACGCTCGAGCGCCACACTCGCGACGAGATGAAAGCGCGCATCGAAGCCGCCGGAGGCAAGGTCGCCGGCTCGGTCAGCAGTTCGACCGATTATCTCGTCGCCGGCGAGGCCGCCGGAAGCAAGCTCGACAAGGCGCGCGCTCTCGGGGTGACGGTACTTGCCGAGGCGGCGATCGAGACGCTGCTGGCGGGAAATTGATTTGCAAGTGCAGACCATCCTGATTGATGCCGACGATACGCTCTGGGAGAACAACGTCTACTTCGAGCGCGCCATTGAGCGTTTCTATGACCTGCTTGGTGCCACGGTGGAGAACCGGGGGGCGATCCGCGAACGGATTAACCACGAGGAGCGGCGGATTATCGCCGAGTTCGGTTACGGTCTGCTGACCTTTGAGGTCGCGCTGCAGCGGTCCTTTCTCGCGCTGACGGCGCATGAGCCGCGGCCGGATGGTCAGCAGGCGATCCGCACGCTGGCGCAGGAGATCGCCGACGAACCGATCGCCATGCTGGACGGCGTCGAAGCGACGCTGCACTATTTAGCCGGGCGCCACCAACTGGTGCTCATGACGAAAGGCGATTACGCCGAGCAAACCACCAAGCTCCGGGCCTCGGGTCTCGAGCCATTATTCGAGCGCGTATTCGTGGTGGCCGAAAAACACGCGCCGGCTTACGAAGCCGCGCTGCGCCAGTTAGGCGCGCCGCCGGATCAAAGTTGGATGGTGGGCAATAGCCCCCGGAGCGACATCAACCCGTCGCTCGAGGCGGGCATGAACGCGGTTCTGATTCCCCATCCTCAAACTTGGGTGCTGGAACACGACGAGATCGTGCCGCGGCCTGGCAGCCAGTGCCTGACGCTGCAAAGAATTGTCGAGCTGTGCGAGTATTTCTGAGATGCGAAAAAAGCGCTCGCGCTACAAGCTGGTGACTCCGACCGCCGCCGAGCCTCAAATTCCGGCGCGCGTGTTGAACACCGTCACGATCGTGCAGTGGGGAGTATGGGGCGCGCTGATCGGCATCCTGGTGGCCTTTCTGCTGATCGCATCGCTCTACACCCAGTGGCATATAAGCCAGCGCTACTGGCTGGCCCTCTGGCCGGCGTCTATACGATTAATGACCGCGACAGGTCTCTCGGCAACCCAAATGACCCACCTGGCCTTCTGGATGGCCGGCGAAAACGGCCTCATCTACGCCATGGCCGGAATCATTGTGGGCGGCGTGCACGTGACCGTACGTACCCTGCGTCATCGCTGGGCGTAATCTGCGTGTTGTATACTAAAAGGCTGAGTACCATGAAGCCGACTATTCATCCCGCCTACAATCCGATCCGCGTGGTGTGTGCCTGTGGGCACGCCTTTGCCACGCGCTCCACGCATAAGGGCGACATCCACGTGGAAATTTGTTCCCAGTGCCATCCGTTCTTCACCGGCAAGCAGAAGCTGGTGGATACCGCCGGACGGGTCGAGCGCTTCCAGCGCAAGTACGGACGCACCGCGGCGCAGTAGCGGGCCCGGCCAGCCTTTACTCCCCGATCGCGGAACGAAGCGCAGTGGCTATGGCCTGGGCGTGGTGTTCAACGTCGCTCGCCGAGACGGCTTCCACCATCACGCGGGCCAATTTCTCCGTACCCGAGTACCGGACCAGGATGCGCCCTTGGGCGCCAAAGTGGGCGTTTGCCTGCGTGATTGCAGCTTGCACCGAGGGAAGTGATTCGAGCGGAGCCTTTTCCCGAACTTTGATGTTGACGATGCGCTGCGGCAATTCGGTCCAGCCGCCGCACAATGCGTCGAGTGATTGACGCCGCTTGGCCATGAGCGCAAAACAGTGCAGCGCGGTCAGCAGACCGTCGCCAGTGGTGGCTTCGCGGCCGAAGATGATGTGGCCAGAAGGCTCGCCGCCAAGGCAAGCGCCGAGTGCGCGCATCCGTTCGAGCACATACTTGTCGCCCACCGCGGTCCTTTCCAGTTGAATACCAATGCCGCTCAGCGCCAATTCCAATCCCAGGTTCGTCATCACCGTGCCTACGACGATTGGCGGCTGAAGCTGGCCGGTGGCTTGCATTTCACGCGCAGCCAGCAGCAGCACGGAGTCACCGTTCACCACCTGCCCGCGCGCATCCACGAGAATGGCGCGATCGGCGTCGCCGTCCAGCGCGACGCCCGCATCGGCGCCCAGGCGGCGGACCTCGGCGCCGAGCGCATCCGGATGCAGCGCGCCAACACCGGCGTTGATGTTTTGCCCGTCGGGCTGGTGGGCGATGAGCGTGGCCGCGAGCCCGAGACGCGCGAAGAGCGGACCGGCGACGGAGCTGGCCGCGCCATGGGCGCAGTCCACCACGATGCGCAGCCGGGAAAAGTCGGTTGTCGTAAAATGGGCGGCGACGTGGATGAGATAGCTGGCCAGCAACTCGGGTTGCACGGCTCCCGGCGAACGCCGCGGCTTCAGATCGCCCACCGAGAGATAGCGGGTGATGCCGGTTTCAATCGCAGCTTCTTCTTCGTCCGGCAATTTGTAGCCAGTCGAATCGAAGCATTTGATGCCATTGTCCTGATACGGATTATGCGAAGCGGAGATCATGACCCCGGCGGCGAAGCCGTCGCTCGCCGCCAGATGCGCAACGCCGGGCGTTGGCAACACGCCGGCATGGGCAACGCCCACGGTGCGGTCGGCCAGCGCCGCCGTCAACGTCTCCGCAATCCAGCCGCTGCTGGCGCGCGTGTCCTCCCCCATAACCACGCGCTTGCCGGCGCCGAGCGCATCGCCCAGGGCCAGCCCAATCGCAAAAACCGTCGCGTTATCCAGTGGCGGTTCACCGGCGACTCCGCGAATTCCATCAGTGCCGAAGTAGCGTTTACTCATCGTTATTCATACGCCAAGGCGGCGATCGCATCCTGGCTGGCGGCCTTGAAGGCGGGGTACAGTGCGCCAATAACACTTGATGCCAGCGCGATGACGGCGGCCAGGGCGACCCATTTCCAAGTAAATTCCATGGTGAGCGTCGGGTAGAGCCGTCCGAGCAGGCGCCAGAGCAGATAGCCGCCGGACGTGCCGGCCACGATGCCGATGGCGGCGAGCAGTTCACTCTCGCGCACAATAACTTGCACGATGTAGCCGCGGGAAGCACCGAGCGCCTTTAGGATTCCGATTTCGCGCGTGCGCTCCAGAACCGTGGTGTAAAGAGAAAGGAAAATCACAAGAAATCCGATGGCGACCGCGATCGATTCCATGACGCGTTGAAAAATCGGCAGCGCCGGGGAGATTTGGCTGGGCGTGAACAGCGACAAGTAATCACCAATTGTGTCCACGGTTTCCGCCGGCGCCAGCTCTCGCAGCGCTGCCACGACCTCGGCGTTATTGGCACCCGGCGTGGTCTTGACGTAAAACGTGGCCGCCTTATCCGGCGAGCCGTCAATTTGGTCAAGTACGAAGCGGTCGGTGAACATACGTGAGCCCATGCCATGCTCGAAAATGCCCACGATTTGGAACGGCTGCCCGAACAGCGTCAGCGTCTGACCAAGGTGAAAGTGCTTGGACGCCGCTTCCTCATTATCCACGATCACTTCATGGCTACCAGGCCGGAAAACCCGGCCGGCGACCATGTGAAATCCGCCGCTCACCCGGTCGAAATTCTCCAGGTCAACTCCCGCGACCGCCTCCAAGCCGTTGACGAGCTTGTAGGCTACCGGCGCCACTGCGAACACTCCGGGTACGCGCGCCAGAACTGTTGCAATTTTCACCGGCATGGTGTTGCCACTGAGTTCGCCGAACACGGCGGCGCTACCAGCACGCACCACAATGTCGCCGCCCATGCCCTCGATGCGGCTTCGGTGGTCGTTGACCATGCCGTTGACCAAGCCCACAATTAGCAGAATCAATACCACCTCGATCGCCACTGCGATCACGCTCACCAGGCTGCGCATGGGGCGGCGACGCAGGTTGGCGACGATCATTTGGTTCATCATGAGAAACTCCTGACCGCCTCGCGAACCCGCCGAACTTCGTCAACGGAAAGCTCCGGGAACATCGGCAGCGCCACAACTTCCTGTGACGCCCGCAATGATTCAGGGCAGGGAGCACCGTTGCCATAGGCCGCAAGCGCGGGCTGGCAATCGAGCGGCGTCGGGTAGTAGACTTCGCTTCCAACCTGTAGCTCGCGCATGTGGTCGCGGAGCGCATCGCGGCGGGAGGAACGGATCACATATTGATGATAGATGTGCCCGGCGACGACCGGCGTTAATCCATATTCGGCGGCGATCTGGGCCCGGCGCTGGTTCCAGCCCGCCAGGTGCGGCAGCTTGACCCGAAGGATAGCCGCTTGCAGCTCATGCATCCGTCCGTTCCAGCCCAGAATGTCGTGGGCGTATCGCCGCGGGCTGCCGTGGGCGCGCAGCAGGCGAAGCTTGGCTTCGACCTCGGGCCGCATGGTCGTGACGAGGCCGCCCTCGCCCATGGCGCCGAGGTTCTTGGTGGGATAGAAGCTGAAGGCCGCCGCCGCGCCCCACGCCCCGGCGGGGCGCCCAACCAACGACGCCCCGATCGCTTGCGCGGCGTCTTCCACCACCGGAATGTCGCCGGCGGACTTCAGAATCGCGGGCATGTCGGCCAGGCGTCCATAAAGATGCACGGCGATAATGGCGCCGATGCGGCGGGTGCGCGGGCGGGCCAGTGCCTCGCTCAGCGCTTCGAGCGAGAGATTAAACGTCCCCGCATCAATATCCACGAACTCCGGCACCGCGCCCGCCAAAAGAATTGCCCCGGCGGTCGCAAAAAACGTGAATGGCGTCGTGAGCACCACATCGCCCGCCGCTACCCCGACCGCTCGCAACGCAAGATGCAGGGCATCGGTGCCGCTTGAGCAAGTCACCGCCCGCGCCCCGCCCACCCACGGAGCGATTTCACGCTCGAACGCCTCGCACTCCGGCCCCTGTGCATAGCGGCCCGAACGCAGCACGCGCAACGCGGCGGCCTCGACCTCGGCGGCGAGCGCGGCATTTTGGCGATCCAGCGAAAACGGTGGAATGAACTCTGGCATGGATGATCTTCCAGAATACGTTAGAATTCCCTATGGACGAAGCGGGCGTTTACGAACGCATGGACTGGATATCGCTGGATAATTTTCTCACCACG
>JANWLQ010000060.1 GCA_025450725.1 Terriglobales bacterium | reverse complement strand
GATGGCGATAACGCCGACACCGGCGTCGGCCGAGGCGGCCAGCGGCGCCATCGAATGGGGCGCGCGGGTGATCACGACTTTGCTGGGATCGGATTGGTGGAGATGGACGACGCTCAGCGTGACCTGTGTGCCGGCGGCGCCGGAGAGCTTCTGGCGAATTTCCTCAATCGAGAGGTCACGCGTGTCTTCAATCGAAGACTGGTCGCCGATGCCTTCGACGAAATCGCCGCGCTCGAGGCCGGCCTGGGCGGCCGCGCCGTGGGTGCGCACCGCGACAACGGTGGCGTATCCGCCGCGCTTGGCGAGGGTGGCTTCGATGCCGCCGGTGGGAGGCTTGGCCGCCGCGGCTTCGTAGGCGGCATACTCGGTTGGGTTCAGATAGCTGGAGTCGGGATCGAGCGACTCGAGCAAGCCGTGCAGCGCGCCGTCAGAAACCTTGGCCAGGTTGGGCTCGGTAACGTAGTCGTCGTTGATGTGCTCGTACACCTCGACCATGGTGCCCATTTGCCGAATCGGGTTTTCGGAATCGGAACTGGTTCGGTGCCACACCATGCCGGCCATTAGGGATACGGCCAACGCCAGCGAAACCAGCAGGACAATGAGACTGGATTTCCTTGACACGACTTCTATTATAACGCGGGCCCCGCCCGGCTGCCGCCGGGCACCCGCTTGCGCGCAGCGCCGGCGCTGCGGGCCGCGTTGGTCGGCGGCTATAGTTCGATGACGCGGAAGCTGCGGGGGGGCTTTTGCGCCATGAGCAGCGGGAGAGCCACGTTGTAGACGGGGATGCCGCCACGGGTTTTGCCTTCGGAAGAGCCGTGGTGGGCGTGGCCATGGAAGATGACGGTGGCGCCGAAGCGGTCGCAGACGTCGCTGAGGCGGGAGCTGCCCAGGAAGGGGAAAATTTCGGGCGCTTCGCCGACCGCAGTTTCGGGGATGGGCGCGTAATGCATCAGCACCACGCGGCGGTCCTGGCGCAGGCGGCCCAGCGCCAGCTCGAGCCGGAGGCTCTCTTCGAGCGAGGCGTGCACAAAACTCTTCACTTCCGGCTCGCCAAAGGCGGTCAGCTCGCCGCGCCCGAAACCACCGCAGAATCCTTTCACACCGGCGAAGCCGATGCCGTCAAATTCGTAGGGCTCGGCATCAAGCGTCCTGACGTCAACGCCCTGGAGCATGTGCAGCAGGTCCTGCTGGCGCCCCGATTCGTAATCGTGGTTGCCGAGAATCGAAATGATCGGGATTCGCAGTTTCACCAACTGCCCGATGAGCACCTCCAACTCCTCGGGCTTGCCGTAGTTGGTCAGGTCGCCGCCAAGCAACAGAACGTCGGCAACTTGCGGCACCGATTGCAAGCGCTCACGGATTCGTTCGCGGTCGGCAATGCCGCAGTGCAGGTCGGCGACCGCCGCGATGCGCACTACTCGCGCCCCTCTCGCAGACGGTTGCGGCGGGAGCGGTCTTCGAGATTGTCCAGACCCCAATTCGCCACGTCGGGTTGAAACATCAATGGATCAATTAAGCTGCCGCGAAAGGGTTGCGGGGCATTTTGACGGCGCATAGCGCGCCAGCGGTCTTCCAACTCCAACCATACTTTTTCGGGCACGGCGCCCCGCGCAGATGGATAAACGAATTGGTACAGGTGGAGGTGCCAGAGCAGGATTTCCCAGTGTTGGCCGCTCGCCGCCACCAGCCGGTGCCAGTCGAGCGAGGCGCCGCAGCAATAAATCAGGTGGCATACGTCGCTGCCGTCAAAGCGCTCGCGGCGGGTGACGAACAACTTACTCAGGATCATTTCCTCGGGCGCCAGCATGCGAACTTTTTGTCCGAAGACTTCGCCGGGCGAGGAGCGCTCAATCCACTCGGGCGTGACCCAGAACACGCCGTTGGACATGCCACTAATCATGTCAACGAAGTAGTTCCCCGCCCAGGCTTTGGCCAGCCATACCGGATCGGTGACTTCGGTGATCAGCCCGGCGGTGCGGCACAGGGTCAGCGCAACTTCGATGCGCTCGGCGGGCAGGAACAGATCGAGATCCTTGGTGAAGCGCCAAATGCCGGTGTGGTGACGCATGGCGAACGCGCCCGCGACGGCGTAGCTGACGCCTCCGCGGGTGAGGGCGCGCAACACACGATGGAAAAGCTGACGCTGTTCCGCCGCCACTCCATGGCTGGCCGCCTGCCCCTTGTGCGGGGAGGGTGACGGACTGGGGTGCGGCAACGAAGACATATCATTAGTCCAGATGTACCTGCTCGGCACAAGCGTTGCTCCGCTGGCGACGTCGTTATCACCTTACGAACTCGCGCGCGCCCGACAGTACTTCTACGGCGACCTCGTCGGCGGCGTATGCAGCGAGATCTGGCTGCTGGCGTCGCTGGCCCTCCTTTTCTACAG
Organism: Terriglobales bacterium; assembly: GCA_025450725.1. Taxonomy (GTDB): domain Bacteria; phylum Acidobacteriota; class Terriglobia; order Terriglobales; family SCQP01; genus SCQP01. The sequence continues at coordinate 6,229 of JANWLQ010000060.1, read as the reverse complement.
CCATGCGAGCCAACGCTGGCAGAGCTGGCTCGAACGGCAGCGGTTCCCGGCCGGATGGCGGCTCAACGCGGCGGTGTTCGCGGCGGTGCTGGCGGCGGTGCTTGTGGCCCAGTTCCCTTTCAGTCTTTGGATTGGTTTTTTTCGCGAACGCGAATTCGGGTTTCAGCACTTGCCGCTGGCGGGTTGGCTAGCGCAATGGGGCGAGTCGCTGCTGGTGACGGTTGCGGTCGGGACCGCGGCGGGAACGCTCGGCTATGCGGCGCTGGGCCGGAGAAACGCCGCACCGAAGCGATGGTGGTTGCGGCTTTGGGCCGTGGCGGCGGTGATCGCCGTCATCGGCGTGGCGATTGACCCGGTGGTGATTGAGCCGCTGTTCAACCATTTCACTCCGATGGCCAATAGCGTCGAAGCGCAGCGCATCGGGGCACTCGCCGCGCGCGCCGGCATACCGGAGGCGCGCATTCTGGAAATGGACGCGAGCCAGCAGTCGGCGCACACCAACGCTTTCGTCACCGGCATTCTTGGCAGCCAACGCATTATCGTTTATGACACTCTGTTGCGCGAGCAGTCGCCGGCGGAGATTGATTTCGTCGTGGCCCACGAGATTGGGCATTACGTGCTGCATCATTTATGGAAGGGCGTGGCGTTCACGCTGGCCTACATGCTGGGCCTGTTTGCGCTGCTGGGTTGGCTGTACGGGAGGTGGTCGGGCGGGGTGGGTGTGAATAGTCCGGCGGGTTTTCCGCTGCTGCTTTTGATTTTGGTCGGCGCGTTTTACTTATCGGCGCCGCTGCCCAACGGGTTCTCGCGCTGGGAGGAACATCAGGCCGACGTGTACGGGCTACACCTTACCGGTGATCGCGCGGCGGCGACGGCCAGCTTTGTGCGCGAGGAACATAGCGATTTGATTTATCCCGATCCACCGGAGTGGATCGTCTGGTGGTTCTTCAACCACCCCAGCCAAGCGCAGAGGCTCAAGTACGTGGCCAACGCACGGCTGTAAAGTAGCGGCGCAAGGCGTCGAGAATTGGGGCGCGGAGCGGCGCCAACTGACGGCGGAAGCCGCGCAGCAGGTGATCGCGACCGAGCGCGGCCAACTTGGGACGGTCGAGGCGCCAAGGAATACTGTCGATTTCGAATACCGGGCAGGGGCCGGCAAAGCCGCGAGCGCGCAGTTCGGCTTGCGCGAGTCCGGCGAGGCAGTCGCCGGCGGCGAGCGGGAGCTCGTCGTTGCCGCGTCCGGTGGCGACGGCATCGGCCAGGGCGGCGGCGAGCGCTTCCATAACAGCATCCGCATCCGGGTTCCAATCGGGTGCGGTTGTGAGGGCAGGCGCAGGCGCGGCGGTTGCCAGGGCGGCGGCCAATTCGCCGGTCAACTGATCGAGCGCGTCGGCCGCCGCCGGACCCACTTCGCCGTAACCGCGCATGGCGCGCGCGCCGATTTCATCGAGGCCAATTTCAGCCAAATTGAACTGCGCGGCGATGGCTTGGACGGCGCTCAACGGGGCGGGTTCGGGCACCATGGCGAGGGCCGCCATGCGCGCCCGCAGTTGGGAACGACCGCGGGCGATGCGCTGGTCAATGGCGGCGCGCGCCTCCGGGGTCAGGTCGTTTTGATAGCGCGGAAAGAGGGCGCCCGACTCGGCCACACGCGCGATGGCGGCGATCGCGTCGAGTTGGCGATCGAGATGGGCGAAGCCGTCATACAGATGCCGACGCTGGGTTTCATTTAAATCGGCCAGAAACGTCACGCTTGATTCTAGTACCATGATGGGGCCAATGATTGGGTCACGCACTGCCCTTCTGGCGCTCTCGCGCAACCCGCGGATGCGCCATTTAACCGAGTCGAGCCGCCTGGGACGGCGCGTCTCCAGCCGCTTTGTCGCCGGTCTTACGTTGACCGACGCCATCGAGGCAGTGGCGGCGGTCAACCGCCTGGGGATGAGCGCGAGCCTCGATCCGCTGGGCGAGAACGTGTCGAGCGAAGCGGCCGCCGCCGAGGCGGCGCAAACCGCATGCGGCATTCTCGACGCCATTGACCGGCATCAGGTTGATTCGAACCTTTCACTCAAGTTGACCCAACTGGGGCTCGACCTGGGGTTGGATCTGGCCCGCTCGCAACTGCAGCGCATTATCGCGAGCGCGGCCGAGCACAAGATTTTTTTGCGGGTTGACATGGAGGGCTCCGCCTACACCGCGACCACGCTCGACCTGGTCGAGCAGATGCACGCCGAGGGCGCGAACATCGGCACGGTGGTGCAGTCGTATTTGCGGCGCACCGCGGACGATGTCGAGCGCATGCTGGCGCGGGGCATTCGCCTGCGGTTGGTCAAGGGCGCCTACCGCGAACCGGCCGCGATCGCGTTTCAGGACAAAGCAGAGGTGGACGCCAACTACGTCACGCTCATGCAGCGGCTGCTGGACAGCGGCACCTACCACGCCATCGCCACGCACGACGAAAGGATCATCGAGGCCACGACGCGGTACGCCCAGCAGCAGGCGATTCCGGCGAGCGGATTCGAGTTTCAGATGCTGTACGGCATCCGGCGGGACTTGCAGCAGAAGCTGCAAGCGGAGGGATGGCGGGTGCGGGTGTACATTCCGTTCGGGCCGGAGTGGTACCCCTACTTTATGCGGCGGCTGGCGGAGCGGCCGGCCAATCTGCTCTTCCTGCTCAAAAATTTGGTGAAATAGGGCATGCACCTTTTAACCGCTGCGCAAATGCGCGAGTGCGACGCGGCGACGATTGCCGGACGGGGACCGTCGGGGTCGGAGCTGATGGCGGCGGCGGCGGCGGCGGTAGTGGCGCGGATTGAGCGCGACTTCCCGGCCACGCTCGCCGGACATATCACCATTCTGTGCGGCGGCGGTAACAACGGCGGCGACGGATTGGTGATGGCCCGCATTCTGGGCGAGCGCGGGATCGCGGTGACCGCGATCGTACTCGCCCGCGAGGAGCGCCTGGGCGGCGACGCGCTGCGCGCCCTGGTGGCGCTGCGCGCGCTCGGGGGCAGCGAGCCGGCTTTCGTCTCCGATGCTCTGGCCTGGGACCAGCATCGGCGGGCCACGCTGGCCAGCATGCTGATCGTGGACGCGGTATTCGGAACCGGGCTGCTGCAGCCGGTGCGCGGCTTTATCGCCGACATCTTTACCGAGCTGAACCGTGATTATCGCGGGCCGGTGGTGGCCGTGGATATTCCTTCCGGATTGTCGGCCGACGCCGAAGGGCCGGCGGAAAGCCATGACAGCATCGTGCTCCGCGCGGATGCGACGGTCACTTTGGCGGCGCCCAAGCTGGGGCATTTTCTCTCCTGGCAATCGGGCGCGGTGGGCGATCTGAGTGTCGCGCCGATTGGGATTCCCGACGATATTCTCGATGCCGCGGGCAGCAACATTCGCCTCACCACGGCTGAGGATTGCCGCCCCTATCTTGAGCCGCGCGCGCGCCAGGCGCACAAGGGCAGCTTCGGGCACGTGCTGGTGGTGGCCGGCTCGCTGGGCAAATCGGGGGCGGCGGTGCTGGCCTCAAGCGCCGCGCTGCGCATTGGGGCGGGACTGGTCACGGCCGCGGTGCCGCGTTCGGTGCAGCCGCTGGTGGCCGCCGCGCGGGCCGAACTGATGACCGAGGCGCTGCCGGAGACGCGCAGCGGGGGGCTGACGCACGCCGGGCTCGAACCGCGCATTTTCCAGACGCTGCTGCGTCCGGCAACGGTGGTGGCGATGGGCTGCGGGGTTGGGTCGTCGAAAGAGGCGCTCGAGTTCGTGCGTTTTCTGTTGACCGTTATCAATGTGCCCTGCGTGCTCGACGCCGACGGCCTGAACGCCTTTGCCGGAAGGCGCCAGGAACTCAAGTTTCGCGCGGGCGGGATTCTCACGCCGCATCCCGGCGAGATGGCCCGGCTTTTTAGCGTGGACACGACTGAGATCGAGTCGCGGCGCCGGTATTACGCGCAGCGCCTGGCGGCCGAGACCGGGGCCATCGCGCTGCTCAAGGGCCACGGCACGCTCATCGCCGATCCCGACGGCGCGCTGTTCGTGAATTCGACCGGGAATCCGGGGATGGCCACGGCCGGCGTCGGTGACGCGTTGACCGGCATTATCGCCGGGCTGGTGGCGCAGTTCCCGCGAAGGTCGAGACTGGAGACGACCGCCATTGCGGCGTATCTGCACGGCCGGGCGGGCGACCGCGCCGCCGCGCTCAAGGGCGAGATGGGGATGATGGCGGGCGATTTGGTTGAGGCATTGCCCGAGACTCTGCTGGCACTATCGAAGCCGTGACTACCATTGCCGCAACCGAAGAGGAGACGCAGTCCGCCGGACGCCAACTGGCCACGCTGTGCGACGACGCGCTCAATCTGATTTTGCTGGAGGGTGAACTGGGCGCCGGCAAGACCACATTTATGAAGGGCGTCGCGGTTGGCTGGCAGGTGGCCGCGGCGGAACAGGTGACCAGCCCGACCTACACGCTGATTCATGAATACCACGCTTCCGGGCGCAGTCTGTACCACCTCGATCTGTACCGCATTGAAACCCAGGCGCAACTCGAAACCCTTGGCCTCGAAGATCTGATCGCGCCGCCGCCGCCGCCCGAGCGCCGGCTGATCGCGATTGAGTGGGCGGAGCGGATTGCCGCCCAACTCACTTCCCTTCCGCGCTGGCGGGTCAGACTTGTACCCGCCGCGGGCGGCGCGCGTACAATCACCACTACGCGATTGTAAATGCTCACCACCGGCACACGATTAGGCCCGTATGAGATTGTCACCCTGCTGGGCGAGGGCGGCATGGGCGAGGTGTACCGCGCCCGCGACAGCAGGCTCGACCGCACGGTCGCAATCAAGGTTCTAGGCGCCGGGGTCGCGGACACGCCGGAGGCCCAGGCGCGCTTCGAGCGCGAGGCGCGCGCGGTCGCGTCGCTGCAGCATCCGCATATTTGCGTGCTGCATGACGTGGGGGTTGAGGGTGGGCGCGCTTATTTGGTGATGGAACATCTCGAAGGCGAAACACTCGCCGCCCGCCTGCGGCGCGGCCCCATGCCATTGGCCGAACTGGTGCGCGTCGGCGGCGAAATCGCGGCGGCGCTTGCCTGCGCCCACGCGGCGGGTATTGTGCACCGCGATCTCAAGCCCGGCAATGTCATCCTGACCGCCAGCGGCGCCAAGCTGCTCGATTTCGGACTGGCGAAATCGCCGGGGGCGGCATCGGCCGCGCCGCCGAGCTTCACGGCCTCGCTCGCCCGCACCGCGCTGGAATCGCCGGTGACGATGGCGGGGACGGTCTTGGGCACGGTGCAGTACATGAGCCCGGAGCAGATCGAGGGGCGCGAGGCCGATGCGCGCTCCGACATTTTCGCCTTCGGCTGCGTGCTGCATGAAATGGCCACCGGCAAGCCGGCGTTCGAAGGCGCGTCGCACCTATCTCTCGCCGCCGCCATTATCGAAAAACAACCCGCCCCGGTTCGCGCCTTGCAGCCGCAATTGCCCGCCGGGCTCGAGGCGCTGATCGAGGTGTGCCTACACAAATCGCCGGAGGAGCGATGGCATTCGGCGGCCGATATTCCAACGGTACTCAATTGGGCGCTAACGAAGTCCGAACCTGCGCCTGAATTGCCGGCGCCGGCGCGGCGCTGGCCGACACTGACGGCGCTGGCCGCCGCTGTCGCGCTGGCCGCCCTAGCGACGCTGGCGTGGATGGCCCTGCGACCAGCGAAGTTGAACCGTCCGGTGGTGGCTGAGATTCCGCCGCCGCCGGGAACGCGGTTCAGCTTTTCAGGCTCCCGTCCCGGGATGGCAGCGGTATCCCCGGATGGCACCCAAGTTGCCTTCGTCGCCCATGGGGCTAATGGCGCCGACCAACTCTGGCTACGCCGCTTCGACCAAATGCAAGCGCAGCCGCTGCCTGGAACCCAAGACGCCATGCTTCCTTTCTGGGCGCCCGACGGTTCGGCCATCGGATTCGCCACCCATCCCGGCGCCGTCAACGGCGGCCAAATGATGGTATTGACGTTGGCCAGCGGCGAGACCCGCGCCATCTACAACATTATTCAATCGCGCGGCGGCACCTGGTCAGCGAAGGGCGCCGCGGGGGGCACGATTCTGTTTGCCCCCACGGTCAGCGGCCCGCTCTATCGCATACCCGCCGCGGGCGGTACCGCAACTCCCGTCTTTCCGATTGACAACGTCCAGTTCAGCTCGTACCGCTATCCCTGGTTCCTGCCCGACGGCCAGCACTT
>JANWLQ010000059.1 GCA_025450725.1 Terriglobales bacterium | reverse complement strand
GCGGTACAAGCCGGGCAGTTGGAACTGAACGTGATGATGCCGGCGATGGCGTTCGCGACGCTCGATTCGGCGACGATTCTGGCGAGCGCGCTCGATGCGTTCACGAGTCGCTGCATAAAAGGCATCAAGGCCAACGCCAGGCGCTGCCGCACCTATGCTGAGGCGACACTGGCGCTGGCCACGGGACTCAATCCGCACATTGGATACGCGCGCACCGCCAAGCTGGTGCAAGAGTCGGTGCGCAGCGGACGACCGCTCTTGGAGTTGGCCCTGGAACAGCGACTGCTGCCCGCGGCTCAGCTCCGGCGCATTCTCGATCCGGAACGTGCGGCGGGCATGAAGCCGGCCACCAGAAGCAGCAGAATTCCCAAAAGGCAGGCGTAGGCGAGCCAGTCGCCGTAGCGGGTGTAAAAGGTCACTTGGGTTTCGGGGGCGAAAGCGGCGTCGAGGGCGCCAGGCACGAAGCGCGGCAATTGGGCGGTGACGCGTCCGTAGGGATCCACCACGGCGGTGATGCCGTCGTCGGTGTCGCGCAGAAGCCAGCGGCGGTTTTCCATGGCGCGGACGCGCGCCATCATCATGCCTTGGGCGGCGGCGGAGGAGTGGCCGTACCAACTGTCGTCGGATTGGTTCACCAACCATTCGGCGCCGGCCTGGACGTCGCGGCGGGCCAGGCCGGGGAAGATTGACTCGTAGCAAATCATAGTCGCGAAGCGGTGGGGACCGAGCTGCATCACGACGGGACCGGGGCCAGGCACAAAATCACCGACCGCCTGCACCAGCTTGCCCACGCCCGCCGATTGCTTCAACCAGTCGGGCAGCGGGACGTATTCGCCGAAGGGCACCAAATGGGTTTTGTCGTAGCGGGGACCGAGGGTTCCGTCGGCGTTGACCAGTTGCGCGGAGTTGCGCGGGGCGTTGTTCGGAGTCCAGGTGATCTCGCCGATGAGCATGGCCGAGTGTTCGTGGTCGAGGATTTCCGCGATGGTCTGCTGCAGTTCGGGCTGGCGATCGAGGTCGAGCGGAGCGGGCTGCTCGGGCCAGACGATCAGGTTTACGGGCGGCACGCCGGGCTCTACGGACAAACGCGATTGCGCAGCCAGTTGGCGCGTCATGATGGCACCGCTCCAGTCGAGATCAAGCGGCGTGTTGGGCTGCACCAAACGCGCTTGCAGACCGCGCTCGCCGTCGCTCGGGGCGTGATCGGGGAGGGTGGCGAAACCAAAGATGCAACCGAGCGCAATCCCGGCTGCGATGGCGCCGCGGCGGCCCGGGTCGTCGAGAAGATAGGCGATAAGCGCGTTGGCGGTTGCGACCAGAAGGCTGACGCCGTAAATGCCGCACACGGGCACGAGTAGCATCGTCCCGGCGTGCCGGTACTGCGAATAACCCAACAAATTCCAGGGGAAGCCGCCCATGGGGGTGTAGGTGCGCAGCAACTCGATCGCGACCCAGACCAGCGGGAGGGGCCAGTACCGGTGCCCGCTCCAGCGGCCGACCGCGTAGGCGGCGATCGCCATCAGTGCCAGATAGCTGCCCATCAACAGCAGGAAGAGCACGAACACGACACCGGCCACGGGGCCGCTTAAGCCGCCAAAGTGGTGAATGGTGGCGTAAATCCAAGGGCAACTGACGGAAAAAAAAACGAACCCGGCGAGGTAGCCCGACCAGAATACCGGCCAGGCGCGCTCGGTGCGAGCAACCGCCCAGAAGAGCGGAACCAAGGCGATGAAGGCCAGCCACGACCAACCCAGCGAGGGGAACACCAACCCGAGGGCCAAGCCCGAGAGTGCGCCCGCCCCCAGTGTCGCGAGCGTCCTCACTATTGCAACGAAGCCATTACTTCCTCAAGCACCGCGGGGGCGGGACGCACGACGTTCTCGGGCAATTGCGCGAGCGGTGTGTCCACCATGCCGAGCTGGGCGATGAAATCGGGTTTCTTGGTATCAACATAGAAAATACCGGTCAGGACTTCCTCATTGGCATTGGCATCGGTCAGAACCCGCAGCGCCTGCTGCCGATCGGTGGGATTGAAGTCAACGCCGAGCTTGCGCAGCCGCAGATGGGAGCCGTCATGCATGGGAACGTCGAGCGTCGTGCCCGGGTCGTAGTCCACCGCGATGTCTTCGAACGAGGGCACGAAGCTCAACTCCTGCATTGCCTCCTCGTGTTCGAGCACAAATTTGTAGCTCTTGGTCGAGCCTTCGTGGTCGTTGAAGGTGACGCAGGGTGAGATGACGTCAATCATGACGGTTCCGCGGTGGGCGAGCGCGGCTTTGAGAATGGCGGTGAGCTGTTTCTTGTCGCCGGAGAACGATCGCGCCACCAAGGTCGCGCCGCTCAACACGGCGAGGGCGCAGGTATCGAGGGCGGGCATCTCGTTGATGACGCCACTCTTCTGTTTGGCGCCGAGATCGGCGGTGGCGCTGAACTGGCCCTTGGTCAATCCATACACGCCGTTGTCCTCAATGATGTAGATCAAGGGCAGGTTGCGGCGCATGAGGTGCAGAAATTGCCCCAGCCCGATAGAAGCCGTGTCGCCATCGCCGCTGATGCCGAGCGCCTGCAGGCTGGCGTTGGCGAGCACGGCGCCGGTGGCGACGCTGGGCATGCGTCCGTGGACGGAGTTGAAGCCGAAGGAGCGGCCAAGAAAGTAGGCGGGCGCCTTGCTGGAGCAGCCGATGCCGGAGAGTTTTACGAAACGATGGGGATCTACGCCCATTTCATAGCACGCATCAATGATGCGTTCGCTGATGGCGTTGTGGCCGCAGCCGGCGCAGAGCGTCGTTTTCGAGCCGCGGTAGTCGGATTGCGGCAAACCCAGGCGGTTCAGCTTGACAAGAGGTGGAGTGGGTGCGGTGGTGGACATGGCTATTTAGCTCCTTCCAGAGCGACGATGGCGTCGGTCAAGCTGCGCGCGTCCACGGGCAAGCCGTTGTAATGGCGCACGGAACGCAACCGTGAGGCGAGCTCCGGGCCGAGATCGAGTTGGAGCAACTCGAACATTTGCCCGTCGCGATTCTGGTCCACCACGTAGACGCGCTGGTGGGCGGCGACGAACTCGCGCACCATCGCGGCAAAGGGATAGGCGCGCAGGCGCAGGTAGCTGGCGTTGATCTTGTGCTCGCGCAACTGGTCGAGCGACTCGACCATGGCGGCCTGCGTGCTGCCATAGGCGATGACGGCGACCTCACCCGAATCAGTGTGCTCGACAACCGGCGGGGGGAGGTGCTCGCGCGCGCCCTCCCACTTGCGTTTAAGGCGGTCGAGGTTATTGGTGTAGTCGGCCGACTTCTCGCTGTACTGCGCGCGTTCGTTGTGGCCGGAGCCGCGGGTGAAAAACGCCGCCGCGGGATGGTCGGTGCCGGGCAGCGTGCGATAGCCGATACCGTCGCCATCCACGTCGCGGTAGCGCCCCCAATCGCCCTTGAGGCGGGTCAGGTCTTCGGCGCGCAGTACTTTGCCGCGGTCGAGGGGTTTGGTGGGGTAGGCGAAGGGCTCAGCCATCCAGTGGTTCATGGCCAAATCCAAATCACTGAGTACGAAGATGGGGGTTTGGTAGCGCTCGGCGATGTCGAAGGCGGCGATGCCCATCTCGTAGCATTCCTCGACCGAACCGGGCAGCAGAATGATCTGGCGGGTATCGCCGTGACCGAGCGTCGCCACAAACCCGAGGTCGCCTTGCGCGGTGCGGGTGGGCAGTCCGGTGGAGGGACCGACGCGTTGAATATCAAAAATCACGCCGGGAATTTCGGCGTAGTAGCCGAGGCCGACGAATTCACTCATGAGGCTGATGCCGGGCCCGGAGGTCGAGGTCATGGCGCGCGCGCCCATCCAGCCGGCGCCCAGCACCATGCCGCAGGCGGCGAGTTCGTCCTCGGCCTGTACGGCGGCGAAGGTGGCCTTGCCGTCAGGGGTACGGCGGTATTTCTTCAAGTATTCGATGAGGTATTCGCAGAGCGAGCTCGAGGGCGTGATGGGGTACCAGGCGACCACCGTCACCCCGGCGAACAGGCAGCCGAGCGCCGCCGCGGCGTTGCCCTCGATGATGATCTTGCCGGCGGTCTTCGACAGGGCGCCGGCGATGCGCTCGAGACGGCAGCGGTCGGGTTGGGGAAAATTGGTCACGGCGTAATCGAATCCGGCCTTGACCGCGCCCCAGTTCAAGTCCGCCGCCTTCTGCTTTTTCTTGAACTGCTGCCGCAGAGCGCGCTCGACCTCTTCCATCTCCATATTCATGAGGTGGGCGGCGCAGCCGACGTAGATCATATTGCGCACCAGCTTGCGCAGTTTGGCGTCGGGACACACACCCGCCACCAGCTTGTCGAACGGCACCGGATAAAAGGTCACGTCGTGCCGCAAATCGTTCGCCTTCAGCGGCTCGTCGTAGAGCACCGAGGCGCCGGGATCGAGGCCGAGGACATCCTCGCGCACCGTCTCGGGATTCATGGCGATGAGGAAATCAATCTCTTTCTTGCGCGCCACGTAACCGTGGCGGCTGGCGCGGATGGTGAACCAGGTGGGCAGGCCAGCGATGTTGGAGGGAAACAGGTTCTTGCCAGAAATGGGAACGCCCATCTGGAAAATCGTGCGCAGCAGGACGAGATTGGAGGACTGGCTACCGCTACCGTTGACAGTCGCCACCTGCAGACTGAAATCATTCAAAAGTACACCGCTCACTGGCGGCGCGACGCTCATCGTGGCCATGCCAACCAGTATAGAACTGTCCCATTTGCCAAACCGCGAGGAATTTAGCGCGAACTAACAAACCTCGCTCGCGCCAATGCCATCCATAACCGGCAGGAGGTGCCCGACTTGGTCGAAGCGCTGATGTTGTGGAACGAGCCGAACAACCTCTCCCACTGGAATTTCGAGCTCGACCGCGACTGGCAACGTTTTGCCGCCATGGTGTGCCAGGCGGCCACCGCGGTGCGCGCGGTGGCGCCGGAACTCACGCTGGTGCTGGGCGGCATCTCGCCGATTGACGCCAACTTCATCCGCCTTTTGGCCAGCTATGGCGCTGTTGACGCCGTTGACCGGGTGGCGGTGCACGGGTTTCCGCTGGATTGGAATCACTGGCCCATTGACGATTGGCCGCGCAAGCTGGCCGAAATCGAAGCGGTGAGCGCCAAGCCAGTGTGGGTTTCAGAAGCCGGGGCGTCTTCGTTTGGCGCCGAAGAGGTCCAGCGCTTTGGCTTAGAGCGCACGCTGGCGCTCTTGCGGGGACGAGTCGAGCGCCTGCACTGGTACAGCTTGTTCGACCTGCCGCCCACATGGTCGGCAACGACGCGGCATCGCGAGGCGGAGGGCTCGGCCTATTACCGGCATTACTACATGGGGCTGCTGCGCGCCGACGGCACGCCCAAGCTTGCGTACCATGATTTTCCCGAGGGTGGCGGGGTCGGGATTTGCCAGTGGTTTCACTTCGAAGATCCCCGGCTCGACGATGCGGTTGGCTGGCTGCGCCGCCTGGGTGTACGCCATCTGCGCACGGGGCTGAGCTGGGCGGACTGGCTGCGTCCCAACGCCGAAGCCTGGTTTGACCGGCAAATGCGGGCGATCGAGGAGTTCGAGGTAACCCTCACGCTGTGCTATACGCCCGACCGCGAGGGTCTCGAGCCCAACTACACCTCGCCCCCGCGCGCGCCGGAGCGGTTCGCCGCGTTTGCGGCCTGGGTGGCGGAGCGCTACGCCGGCGCGCGTCAGGCGCAGAGCAGGTCAGGGAGGCCGCGGGGCGAGGAGGTGCCGTGCCCGAGCGGGTGCTGATTACGGGTGGGGCCGGGTTTATCGGTTCGCATCTCGCCGACCGGCTGCTGCAGGCCGGCTACCAGGTACGGCTGCTCGATAACCTCGATCCGCAAGTGCATCCGCACGGGCGGCCGGCCTACCTCAACCGCTAGGCCGAACTGCATGTGGCGAGCGTGCTCGACGAAGGCGCGGTGGAGCGGGCGCTGGACGGGGTCAGCTCGGTGGTCCATTTCGCGGCGGTGGTGGGGGTCGGGCAGTCGCTCTACCAGATTTCGCATTACAACCTGGTAAACACGCAGGGCACGGCGGTGCTGCTGCAGGCGCTGCTGCGGCGGCAGCGGCGTCCGGGCGGGGGCATCCGGCGGCTGCTGGTCGCCGGGTCGATGTCCATGTACGGCGAGGGGCGCTACTGGTGCCCGCGCTGCCAGCAGTTGCGCGCGGTCACGGCGCGCTCGTCGGAGCGCCTGCTGCGGCATGAGTGGGAGCCAGATTGCCCGGTGTGCTCGGACAGCCTGGAGCCGCGTCCAACGGATGAGGACAAGCCGCCGCAGCTCGCCTCGATCTACGCCCTGAACAAGTACATGCAGGAGGAGATGTGTTTGCTGTTCGGACGCACCTACCGCATTCCAGCCGTGGCGCTCCGCTTCTTCAACGCCTACGGGCCGCGGCAGGCGCTGGCGAATCCCTACACCGGCGTGGCGGCGGTGTTCGCCAGCGAACTGCTGACCGGGCGGCGGCCGCAGATTTTTGAGGACGGCGAGCAGCGCCGCACCCTGGTGAGTGTCTACGACGTGGTCTCGGCCTGCGTGCTGGCGCTCGAGGCGCCGCCGGAGGCGCTCGCCCCCGGGGTATTCAACGTGGCCGGCCCGGAGGCGACGAGCATCGCCGAGCTGGCCACCCACCTGGCCCGCGCGCTGGCGGTGGATATCGCGCCCGCCATCACCCGGCGCTTCCGGCTGGGCGACGCCCGTCACTGCATCGCCGACATCACCCGCGCCCGCGCCGGGCTTGGCTACGCGCCCCAGGTGGGCATCGCGCAGGGGATGCGCGAGCTGGCGCACTGGCTCAGCGGCCAGG
>JANWLQ010000058.1 GCA_025450725.1 Terriglobales bacterium | reverse complement strand
GGGCTGGAGGCGCACGTGGCCGAGGACGGCGAGATCCTGGAGATGGACGGCAAGGGGATGACACGGATCGGGATCGCGCCCACCGGCCGCGTCTTCATCGACAGCGGCAGCCAGGACGAGGTGGCGGAGGACTTAATCGTCCGTGACCGGCGGCATCTGGCCGAAGACGGGATTGTGCTGCCGATTCTTGCCATTAACAAAGCCACCGGCAAAATACAGAACGAACCGGAAATTGTGACCTCAGGATTTGTCAGCCCAATTATGGCCGATGGATTACTGGCCAAGGCACGGCAAGTGGTGGTGGACTCGGTGCGCAACGCGGGCCGGGAGGAGTCGGGGGACTGGTCGCTCATCAAGGAACGGATCCGGCGGGATTTGCGGAAATACCTGCAGGCGCAGACCAATAAGCGGCCGCTGGTGCTTCCGGTTATTTTAGAGGTATGAGGTGGCGCGGAGCCATTTTGATGGCCGCGCTCGGAGCCTTTCTGGGCGCACAGACGGCGCCGCTGCAAAAGGCGGTGTCATTGGGGGCGGCCACAATCTACTTGCACCCGGACAAGACAAGCGCGCAAGTGGGTTCGGTGCGGCCGGGCATGGAGATCGGCGAGCAGTCAGTCAGTGGCGCGTTTGTTCAGGTTTTTGCGAATGGCGTCTCGGGCTGGGTTCAGAATCAGGATTTGGTGATGTATAGCGATCCGGAGTCGCCGGAGTTGATCTTTGGGGCGGCGGCGGAACTCGAGCGTCAGGCCGAGGATTCGGGCGGGGAGCGGCAAGCCGCCATGGACGCGGCGCGGCTGTATTACAGCATTTTTAGCGACTTCCCCGCCTCGGCGCGAGCTGGGGAAGGATTGTACCGGGCGGCGGACGTGGTGTGGCAGGTGCGGCTGGGCGAGGAGCCGAAGCGGCGCACACCGAGCGAGCGGCAGTTTCCGGACGACGCCGATCTGCGGCGGGTGATGAACAAGTTTCCCGATACGCAGTGGGCGGCGCGGGCCGCTTATGACCTTTTGGTCGAGCACTTCACCTGCGGCGATTGGAATGACAAGCCAGAGTGCGCGGTGAAGGAAGCCGGAACGTACCAGGATTACGTGAAGAAGTATCCGCGCGGCCCGCTTTCAGCGGAGGCTGCGTACGACGCGGTGTACCGCGAAGGGATCGCCTGGACGCTGTACAAGGGCAAAGACCAGGGCAAGGCGGCTGAGATGGGGCGCGCGGTGGCGCGCGACGCGGCGACACTGCGGGCAAGTTTCGCCGGTACGGATTGGGCGGCGGAAGCGGCGCTGGTCGCCTATCATGTCGCCCACGGCGTCGCGCTCCCGGTACCCAGCATCACTCCGCTCGGCGGGCCTTAAGAGGAATCAGTACGCGATAACCGGAGCGGTTTTTATAGCGGCCAACTCGGATTGAATGGCAGGAGTCTGGCTCGCCGGGTTTTTGTAGTAGTCGAGCAGGCACTCGCGGAGAGCGGCATCGGTCGAGGAGAACTTGCCCGCCGCAAGGGCGGCGAGCCAGCGCGCGTGGGTTTGGTCGGCTAACGGGTACTCGCCGGCCAAGGTCGGTTTGCCATCGTCGAGATTTAGATTCGAAATCCGGAGCGAGCCCGCTCGGACCGAGCCAAGGTCGCCACGGTAGTCTTCAACGCTGGCGTTGATGCTGGCAATGTACAGATCCTCGGTGCGCGTGGTGGGAGCCTTGAAATTCAGAATGCGCACTGGACCAACATGCGGAATCACACGAATGAAAAAGGCCAATAGTTGGCTGCGCCAGCCGGGGCGCTGATAATCGCGGCCCCATTGTCTTTGATAATCGGCGCGGGAAAGGCGGTACAAGAATTTCTGGCGTGAAAAGCTTGGATCCTCGCGCACGAGATCGCGGCCGTGAAGGGCGAGCGCGACGCGCGTCATTTCAGGGATGGCTTGACTGACGCTCCAGCGAAATGTTCCGATCGCGCGCTCTTCGTTGGGCAGGACCTGTTTGAGCGACAGACCATAGACAACCGGAAAGACGCGTTCGAGCAGCGGCGTGGCGACCTGAAAACCGATGTAGTCGTGATATTGCTGGGAGGCATAGCGGTGCCGGGCCACTTGCTCCATGTCGAAGCCGAACTCGATTTTGAGATGATCAATTTTGTTTTCGTCGTAGGTTATCGAGTCGCCATAGCGCGCGCGCATCTTGGGGTACTCAATGGCCACGGCCTGATTGACGGAGCCGGGATGGCCGATGCTATCGCCGACGTAGTGGGAGAGAGCCCCGAGCGCGAACGCGTATTCGTCGGCGTTCTCACTCTGTCGGATGAGTTCGGCGACAAAGTCACCGCTGCGGGCATAGTGAACAAGGTCGCTGAAAAAGGCGTTCCCGAAGGGGTAATAGCCCAGATCCTGGATCACGGCGCCGCCGTAGGCGTAGGCGTGGGCTTCGTCGAGAGCCTTTTGATCGAGCGTGGGATACCGGCCGAGGAGCAAGGGCTTGAAATGGGTATCCCAAGTCAGGTCCACCAACTGCTCATGGGTTAAGACCGAATACCCGAAGGCCGAGCCTCCGGAAAGCGCGAGAACGAGCAGCAGGATGAGACAGCGTTTGGGCATGCGTAGGCGCGCCAGGCACGCTGGGTGCGCTTTCCACGCCAGCGGTGCTGACACTGGTTACTCTATAGACGCTGCCGGGCTGCCATTCGGCGTCATGGAAGACGGGCGTAGGGAGAAGCGTGGGGTTTACTTTGAGCCAGGTCGCGGCATTCGGCAACAGGCGGTACACGTTGTAGCCAGCCAAGTTGCGCGCGGAAACCGCATTCCAGGAGAGATCGGCGCCGCCGGGGCCCGCGACGACTTCAAGGCCGGTGGGAACGGGGGGCGCAAATATGTCGGAAGTGGAAACGGTAACGTGATTGGAGTCGGCGCTCTCAACCTGGAGCGCGCCCGTACCGGCGACGCTGCGCAGCCAATAGTGAATGCTGCTGTTCCACGGCATGGCGGTGTCAAGTTCGGTGCCCGTCGCGGCGCTCATTCGGGCGACCAAAGCCGGCGTGGTGGAGTTGACCGGAAGCCGGTAAACATTGATCTCGTTCGAAGCGGCAGGCCAGTGGAGTTCGACCCCGTCGGCGTTAAGCTCGGCGGTCAGCGGCTGGGGCGGCGGGGCAACGGG
This sequence comes from Terriglobales bacterium, assembly GCA_025450725.1. GTDB lineage: Bacteria > Acidobacteriota > Terriglobia > Terriglobales > SCQP01 > SCQP01. Next base: position 8,927 of record JANWLQ010000058.1, on the reverse strand, counting down.
CTGAAGCGGCACGACGACGGGATTGGACCAGCCTGCGGCTTGTCCGTGGGAATTGTCCGCGGCGAGAGCCAAGGTGGCAACCGGTTCGCCCGGGATCGCGATGTCGGAGAGATTGACCGTGGGATGGGTGACCAGCAGACGGTGCTCGCAAAGCGCGGGCAACGGCGCGGGAATGTCGCCCGGCCAGGAGCACAAGGTATACGTGGGCGTGCCGCGCAAGGCGACGCCATCGCTGGTGAGTTGGGGCGGGGTCCAGGCGAGTGCGATTTCCGGGCCGGATCGGAGGGCATGGAAATCAGTGATGGGCTTGGGCAATTGGCGGCTGGGAGGCAGCACTGGCCCAACCTGGGCACAGCCTGCCAAAAGCGCGGTCGTGAGGATCAGTGCCAGCGAAATCGCCCGAGTGGCGGAGGATTGCATTGGCCTCACAGGATATAGCGGGACAAGTCCTGATCTTTGACAATGCTTTCGAGCTGCTGCTGAACGTAGGCCGCGTCAATCGTGATGTTTTTCTCGATGGCTTCGCCTCCGGCAAAGGAGATTTCATCGAGCACGCGTTCCATGATGGTGTGCAGGCGCCGAGCGCCGATATTTTCGGTGGCCTCGTTGACGCGGGCGGAGAGGCTGGCGATTTCATGCAACGCATCGTCGGTGAAGGTGAGATGGATGCCTTCAGTGGCGAGGAGCGCGGTGTACTGCTTGATGAGCGCGCTCTTGGGCTCTCGCAGGATGCGGACAAAATCGTCCAAGGTGAGTGAATCGAGTTCGACGCGGATGGGAAAGCGTCCTTGGAGTTCGGGGATGAGGTCGCTGGGTTTGGAGACGTGGAAGGCGCCGGCGGCGATGAATAGGATGTGGTCGGTGCTCACCATGCCATAGCGGGTATTTACGGTGGTTCCTTCGACAATGGGCAGGATGTCGCGCTGTACGCCTTCCCGGCTGACGTCGGGACCGTGGCTGCCTTCACGACCGGCGATTTTGTCAATTTCATCAAGAAAGATGATGCCACCCTGCTCGACGCGCTCGACCGCGGTGCGGGTTACCTGATCCATGTCCACCAGGCGCTGCTCCTCTTCCTGGGTGAGGTAGCCCATGGCCTCGACCACCTTCATTTTGCGTTTTTTGGTCTTGGCGCCGAAGAGGTTGGGGAGCATGTCCTTGAAGCTGATGTCCATTTCCTCCATGCTCTGGTTGGACATGAACTCGAAGGTGGGAAAGTTGCGTTCGCGCGTTTCGATCTCGACCAGTTTGTCGTCCAGTTTGCCGGCGCGGAGCTGGGTGCGCAGTTTTTCGCGGGTTTTGTGGCTCGTGTCGGCCGCCGGGGCGGCGGGGGCAGGCTCCGGGTTGGGGGAGACCAGGGCGAAGCCGAGTTCCTTGGGCGATTTGGGCGCGGCCTTGGCGGCGGTGTCGCTGGGCGGAGCCGAGGGAAGGAGTAGATCGAGCAGGCGTTCCTCGGCGTTTTGTTCGGCTTTGTCGCCAACCTCGTCGAGCTTTTCCTCCCGCACCATGTCAATGGCGATTTCGACCAAGTCCCGGATCATGCTCTCCACATCGCGGCCGACGTAGCCGACCTCTGTGAACTTGGAGGCTTCGACTTTGAGGAAGGCGGAATTGGCCAGACGGGCGAGGCGGCGGGCAATTTCGGTCTTGCCGACGCCAGTGGGGCCGATCATGATGATGTTTTTGGGCATCACCTCCTCCGCCAGTTCGGGCGCGAGCTTTTGACGGCGGATGCGGTTGCGGAGAGCAACCGCGACGGCACGCTTGGCGGCGGGCTGGCCGACGACATGTTTGTCGAGCTCGGCCACGATCTCACGCGGGGTGAGCTCGTCGAGCGCGGGAAGTTCCTGATCGGCCGCCGAAGGCGGCAGGTAAAGCGCCATAGTCCTAGCTTACCGCCGCGGACAACTCCTCGATCGTGAGGTCGCGGTTGGTGTAGATGCAGATGTCGGCGGCGATACCGAGCGCCTGTTCGGCGATGGTGCGGGCGTCGAGCGAGGTGTGACGAAGAAGGGCGCGGGCGGCCGCCAGGGCGTAAGGCCCGCCGGAGCCGATGGCGCAGATGCCGTCATCGGGCTCGATGACGTCGCCTCCGCCGCTGAGCATGTAGGTATCGTGTTCATCGGAGACGACGAGCAGGGCTTCGAGATGGCGGAGGGCGCGATCCGTGCGCCAGTCCTTGGCCAGTTCCACGGCGGAGCGGCTTAAGTTGCCGTGGAACTGCTCCAGCTTGGTCTCGAAACGTCCGAAGAGCGAGAAGGCGTCGGCGGTGGAACCGGCGAAGCCGGCGAGAACTTTGTTGTTGTAGAGGCGGCGAATCTTGCGGGCGTGATGCTTAATGACGCCGTCGCCCAGGGTGACCTGGCCGTCGCCGGCGAGAACAACGCTGCCGTGGGCGCGGACGCTAAGGACGGTGGTGGATCGGATTTTTGTTCGTCGCGGTGGCATGCTGTGGTGCGGAGTTCCAGTATAGCCCGCGGGCCCGCAACTAAATCAGAATCTGCAACGTCGTGATCAATAGGGAGTCTAAGGAACAGAGAGGAGGCGGATATGACGATGCGGGAAGAGACCCGGATGGACCCAACAGCGTTTGTGGACCTGGATGCGGAGGAGTTGGAAGTGCTGCGCGCACACTTGCTGCGGATCGGGCCCGACTATTGTGGGGCTAGTGAAGTCATCCGCGCCTTTTTGAATGGCAGGGGATTCGGCATTTCGCCGGAGGCGGCACGGTTGGCGGCGGTGGAATTCGGCCGCCAAGGCTGCACGATGCTGGGCATGGCGCAGGTTTTGTCCCGCGCCGCCCAAGCCAACTAAGCTGTTGCGGGCCACGCGCGGCTGCGCCGCGCGCCCCGCATTGGATCACTCTGGGCCTTCGCGGCGTACCTTTTTGCGATTACGCTTGCGGGCTAAAGCTTGCTTTAGACGCATTTTTTCACCCGGCTTCAGGTAGAAGGAGTGGCGCTTGACCTCTTTAATGATGTCTTCCTGCTGCACCTTGCGTTTGAAGCGGCGCAGCGCATTTTCCAACGATTCGCCCTCTTGCAGGCGGATTTCGGCCAAATCAATCACCCCCTGTCATCTATTCATCTTACCCCGAAGCTGCTGCCAGCGCCGGTACAAATCGCTGCGTGGGAGGCCCGTCTCGCGGGCCAGGCGCTTTAAATCATCTGTCGATTGCGCGGCTGCCAGACGGGCGGTGAGGGATTCAGGCGACGGCGCGGCGATGGACGATGCCGGCGGGGGGCCGATGACAAGGGTGAATTCGCCTTTGCTTTCGGGTGGAAGAGAATGGCGGACGGTGGAAAGCGTTCCACGCTGAAACTCTTCGTGGAGCTTGGTCATCTCGCGGGCGATCAGGATAGGGCGGTCGGCGCCCAGAACCTCTTCGAGGTCGGCAAGGCTGGCGGCAATTCGGTGCGGGGACTCGAACAGCAGGAGCGTGCCGGGCCAGGTTTTCCAGGCTTCGAGGCTGTGCCGGCGCTCGCCCGTGCGCGGGGGAAGAAAGCCAAGCCAAGCGACTGGAGTGGACCATCCGCTGGCGGAGAGCGCCAGCATGGGAGCGGAGGCGCCAGGCAGGGGAACAATTTGGATTCCGGCGCTGACCGCATCGGTAAGCAGGCGCGCGCCAGGGTCCGAGATGAGCGGCATGCCGGCGTCGGAGATGAGAGCGACGCTTTCGCCGGCGAGCAGGCGATGGATCAGCTCGCCAGCCCGCTCGGCCTCGTTTTCGCGATAGTAACTGATGGTCGGAGTCGAAATTTGATGATGCGCCAGGAGCTTGCGGCTATGGCGGGTGTCTTCACAGGCGATCAGCGCTACCTCACGCAGCACCCGCAGCGCTCGCAGGGTAATGTCTTCCAGGTTGCCGATGGGAGTGGCGACCAAATACAGAACGCCGGTGGGCGCCGGGATCATCGGGACCGCGAAGAGGAAGACTTGTCCATGGCCTGGTTGGCGAGGCGGTCGGCGTCGCGGTTGGACTCGCGGTAGACGTGCTCGATGCGAAAGCGTGGAATTTTTCGGGCCAACTGCGAGGCCTCGTCGAACAAGGGACGGAGGCTGGGGCTCTTGACCTGGTAGCGGCCTTGCATTTGGCGCACGAGGAGCTCGGAGTCGGAATAGACGGCGATGTCGGTGGCGCCGTTTTCGAGGGCGTAGCGGAGCGCGGCGAGAAGCCCCGAGTACTCGGCAAAATTATTGGTCTGCACGCCGAGCGATGCATGGAGCGTGGTTACGGGATTGCCGGCCGCGTCGGTGACCACCACACCGTAGCCGGCTGGGCCGGGGTTGCCGCGGGAACCTCCGTCAATGTGGAATTTCAGCAACTCGAAACGTCCACCCCGGAGGTCTCGAGGTAGAGGATGCGCCCGCAGCTCTCACAGACAAAGAGGCGGTCGTCTTGTTGGGCCATTTCCTGCAGAAATTGCGGGCGCAGGCGAACCCGGCATCCGGAACAGGCCTCGCGGTCCACAGCGGCGAGCGCCTGGCCGCGCATGCGAAACACGCGGTCGAAGCGGCGCAGCCAGGTGTCGTCGGCATCGGCGCGGAGGCGGTCTCGGGACTGGGCCAGGGTTGCGCGTTCGGCTTGCACGGCGGCGGAATGGGTTTGGGCCGCCTCGGACTCGGCCCGCACCTCGCCGCGCTGCCGCTCCAACGCGGCGGCGGCCTCTTTCGCGGCGCTGTCAAGGGCATCGGCCTGCTCCATGATTTCGAGGAGGCGCTCCTCGTGTTTGGCGATTTGTGCCTCCGCAAAAGCGACTTCGTCGAGCAGCGCGCGGTATTCCTGGTTGGTCTTGACGTCCCCGGAATGACTGCGGATCTTGGTGATCTTCTCGCGCAGGGCTTCGATTTCGCGATCCACCCCGCGGCGTTCGCTCTGGCTGCCGGATTGCGCCGCTTGGGCGCGGGCAAGATTTTGTTGCGCACTACTGAGTTTGGCTTCGATGGCGGCGACACGCTTGGGAACAGCAGCGAGGTCGGCGTCCAATTCCCGGAGTCGAAGTTCCATCCCCTGAATCTCGAGCAGGATCGCGAGTTTACGTTGCATTGTGCGCTATTAGGATAGCACTCGGACAATGCGCTAGGCCAGTGGCGGGCTACAATAGACCAACTGTGGAGGCAATGCGCGACATACTTCGGCTCGCGGTGGGAGCCATTCCGAACGATGAGGCCAGGGCGGCCGCCGCTCTGGCGTGGGCCTTGGCGGCGGGCGCGATGCTGGGGCCGCGGGCGGAGTGCGTTGAAGTACGGGACGGAGTGCTGTGGCTGCGGGCGAAGGATGCCGACGCCCAAGCGGCGATCAACAGCATCAGCGCGGACTTGTGCCGGTCCCTGAATCGAAGCTTGCCCAACAGCATCCAACGGATTGCTTTTCTACCATGAACATAGCCGCGGTTGCCGCACTCGCCCATCTGGATTTGACCGCCGACGAACTTGGCCGCCTGGAGCGCGAGCTGCCGGCGATTCTCGAGTACGTGGCGCAGCTGAATCAAATTGACACAACCGGAGTGGAACCGATGTCCCAGCCGCTCGTCGCGGGCGCTCCGCTTCGGGAGGACGAGGTTCGAACCGGCTTTAGCCAGGATGAGGCGTTGGCCAATGCGCCGCGGAAAGAGGGAGGCATGTTCCAGGTTCCGGCGGTAGTCTCGCGCCCGGGGGCGGGTCGTTGACGATGACGATCGAACAGATTCGCACCCAAATCGCAGAGCGGCAGACGACAGCGACGAGGTTGGCGGAGCAGAGCTTGGCGGCGATCAGCGCCGAAGACGGCGAGCTCAATTGCTTTCTGACGCAAAGCCGTGAGCGGGCGCTCGAACAGGCGGCGAAAGTAGACGCCATCGCCGACCGGGGTGATCCACTTCCGCCGCTGGCCGGCGTCCCGATGGGCATTAAGGACGTGCTTTCGACCCGGGGCGTGCGCACCACCTGCGGTTCGCGCATTCTGGCGAACTATGTACCGGCCTACGATGCCACAACCGTTGTGCGCCTGGAGAGTGCGGGCGCAGTGATTGTCGGCAAGACCAACTGCGATGAGTTCGCCATGGGATCGTCCACGGAAAACTCGGGGTTTGGGCCGACCCGGAACCCGCGCAACCGCAGCCGGGTTCCCGGCGGATCCAGCGGCGGATCAGCGGCGGCCGTGGCGGCCGGTCTCTGCACCGCGGCGTTGGGAACCGACACGGGCGGGAGCATTCGCCAGCCGGCGGCGTTTTGCGGCATTGTGGGACTGTTGCCAACCTATGGGCGCGTCTCGCGCTACGGGCTGGCGGCGTTTGCTTCCTCGCTCGACCATGTGGGTCCGTTAACGCTTTCCAGCCGCGATGCCGCGCATGTGTTGCAGGCATTGGCCGGCGCTGATCCGCTGGACGCTACTTGTTCCCTCCAGCCGGTTCCCGATTACGTGGCTGAGCTTGATCGCCCCATCCGAGGGTTGCGCATCGGCGTGGCTGATTTTGGCACTGGTTTGCAGCCTGGCGTGGCGGCGGCGGTGGAGCGCGCGTTGGAGCGGCTGCGCGGCGCCGGATGCTTGATTAGCCGCGTGAGCTTGCCGCTGAACGATGCCGGCATTGCCGTCTATTACGTGCTGGCAACGGCGGAGGCGAGTTCAAATCTGGCGCGGTATGACGGCGGGCGCTACGGAGTGCGAACAGAGGCGGCCACGTTGCCGGAGATGATTCGGCAGACGCGGGACGCTGGGTTTGGAGCCGAGGTCAAGCGGCGGATACTGCTGGGTACATACGTCCTGAGCGCGGGCTATTACGACGCCTACTACCGCAAAGCGCAGCAGGTGCGCGCGCTGTTGTCGCGCGGGTTTGCCGCGGCTTTCAACGATGTGGACGTGATTCTGACGCCGACCACGCCGACCACCGCGTTCGCGCTGGGGCAGGAATCGGCCAACCCAGTGGAGCGGTATCTGGCGGACGTATTCACCGTTCCGGCGGACCTGGCCGGCATACCGGCGCTTTCAGTGCCCTGCGGCCAGAGCGAGGGCCTACCCGTGGGGGTGCAGTTCATCGGCCCTCCCTTTGAGGAGGCGAGGCTGCTCCGGCTAGGGCACCACTTCGAGCGTCTGAACGCGGAATAAGTTTTGAGTTCGCTAGCTGCTGGGGGCGGCTTGGGCGCGGGTGACATTCTCAGCCTGCGGGCCCTTTTTGCCGTCAGTTATGTCGAACTCGACATCATCACCCTCTTGGAGCGATTTGTAGCCTTCCTGGCTGATGGCGGAATAATGGACAAAAACATCATCACCGCCTTCGCGACCGATGAAGCCATAGCCCTTAACATTGTTGAACCACTTCACTTTACCTTGAATTCTAGCCACGGATCGTTCCTCCCATTCACGCACGTACATTCGAACAAAAAACTCAATTGCTACTTTTTGTCACAATTCTGTATCCAATCTTGCAACCTGTCAAGCACAAAGAGCCAGAGCGAGTACCAGCAATTTGGTTGCCTATCGGGGAGGCGATTGAGGCATAAGGGCACGTTCAAGGCGGACGAGCTGTTCGAGCAGGGGTGCGAGGCGATCAAGAGGAAGCGCATTGGCGCCATCGGAAAGTGCCTGGGAGGGGTTCTCGTGGACCTCGAGGAAGATGCCGTCCACGCCGCAGGCCACGCCGGCGCGGGCAAGGGGTTCGATGAACTCCGGCGTACCTCCCTTGCCAGGCAGTTGCATGCTGTGCGTCACGTCGAAGACGACGGGTGCGCCCAAGGCGCGCAAAACGGGCAGGGAGCGGAAATCAACCACGAGATTGTTATACCCGAAGCTGGCGCCACGTTCGGTTAGGATGACGTCCCGCGCGCCGGCGGCGCGGGCTTTTTCAAGTGGGCCCTGCATGTCCCAGGGTGCGAGGAACTGGCCTTTTTTTATATTGATGGTGCGGCCGGTGCGGGCGGCGGCCTGGATCAGGTCGGTTTGGCGGCAGAGGAAGGCGGGGATCTGGAGAATGTCGCAGACCTCGGCGGCGGCGGCGACCTCGCTCACCTGGTGGACGTCGGTTAGGATTTCGACCGAGCATTCCTTCTTGACGCGGGCGAGGACGCGTAAACCGGCTTCCAACCCGGGGCCGCGGAAGGAATCCAGCCGGCTGCGGTTGGCCTTGTCATAGGAGGCCTTGAAGATGTAGCGCAAGCCATGGAGCGCCGCGCGGGCGGCGATTTCGCGCGCCATGAAGAGGGCATGGGACTCGCTCTCGATTACACAGGGGCCGGCAATGAGGAACATGGGAATTAGGCCTGGGCCGCGGCGGCGGCGATGAAGGCTTGAAAGAGAGGATGGGGAGCAAGGGAACGGGACTTGAATTCAGGATGAAACTGGCAGCCAAGGAACCAGGGGTGGTCGGCGAGTTCGACCACTTCGACATAAGTGCGGTCCGGGCTGCTGCCGGTAATCTGCAAGCCGCGGCCGACAAGCAGGGGCTCGTACTCGCGGTTGTACTCGTAGCGGTGGCGGTGGCGCTCCTGGATTTGCAAACTGCCGTAGGCGCGGGCGGCGCGCGAACCCGCTTCAAGGGTGCAGGGCCAGGCGCCGAGCCGCATGGTGCCGCCCATTTCCTCAACACCGAGAAGTTCGCGCAGTTTATAAATGACGCGGTTGGGCGTGGCGGGGTCGAATTCGCTGCTGTTGGCGTCCGGTAGGCCGCCGACTTCGCGGGCATATTCGATCACAGCGCATTGCATGCCCAGGCAGATGCCGAAAAAGGGGGTGCGGGACTGGCGGGCGTAGGTGATGGCGCGCAACATGCCGGGAATGCCGCGCTGGCCAAAACCGCCGGGAACGAGAACCCCTTGGGCGGTGGCGAGGCGGGCGGCGACTTCGGCCGGGGTGAGTGACTCGAGCGATTCGGACTCGACCCAGTCGAGATTGAGCCGGAGACGGTGGGCGAGGGCGGCGTGGACGAGAGCCTCTTTAAGGCTCTTGTAACTAT
>JANWLQ010000057.1 GCA_025450725.1 Terriglobales bacterium | reverse complement strand
GATGTAGTTGGCCGTACCGTTAAGAATGCCGTGAACCGAACGCAGGCGGTCCGCGGCGGTGCCCTCGGCAATGGCGCGGATCACCGGCACTCCGCCCGCCACCGCCGCTTCGAATCCGAGCGGCACGTTGCGCCGGTCGGCAATTTTCATCAGCGCTTCACCCTGCGCCGCGAGCAGGTTCTTGTTGGCGGTCACCACTGGCTTTCCGCTCTCCAGCGCGGTCTCGATGATGGCCCGGGCGTCGGTCACACCGCCAATGGTTTCGAGCACGATGTCCACCTCGGGGCTGGCCACTAGGGTCCGCCAGTCGCTGTGAACCGCCACGCCGAAAGGCGGCGCGGCGATCGGACTGCGTCGGCAAATGGCGGTAACGCACAGCACCGCTCCGCAGCGGGCGGCGATCTCCGCCTGATGCGACGCGAGTATGCGCGCCGTCGCCTGGCCTACAGTGCCGAATCCGGCGATGCCGACGCGGATGGTTCTCACGATTTCCACTCCCGGCCAGGCCCGCAAGTTTCGATTTTTGTCGGCAGCAACTCGGCATCCAGCCCGGCCGCATCAACCGCTTTGCGGGCAGCGGCGCTTGCACCCTCATTCGCATCGCATGATTCCAACAGCAGCACAACCGACGGGCCCGCGCCACTGAGCGCCACCCCTAAAATGCCATTGCCGCCGGCAAGCGGTTGCAGAGTCTCGAGCAACGGGCACAGCGCCGCCCGGTACGGCTGGTGCCACCGATCCCCGAGCGCCGCGCCCACCAGATCGCCGCGCCCCTGCTGAAAGGCGCCCATCAACAGCAGTGCCGACTGCAGATTGGCCACCGCATCCTGGCGCGAGTATTGCCCGGGCAGCACGGCGCGCGCCGCGCTGGTCGCAAGCGGCTGCCGCGGTACCGCCAGCAGCACCACCCACGGCTTCGCAACCGGCACCTCAAGCCAGTGGAGATGCCCCTCGCCGCCTTGCGTCACCACCAAACCGCCCCACCACGCTGCGGCGGCGTTGTCGGCGTGCCCTTCCGCTCGCGCCGCCGCTTCGAATACCTGCTGAGCGCTCCAGTTGAGTTTGCCGTAACAGCTGGCCAGCGCCACCCCTGCCAGCCGCGCCGCCGCTGACGAGCCGCAACCGCGCCCGATCGGGATTTCATTTTCCAGGTGCAGTTCCAGCGGCGGCGCCTCCCGCTTGGCAGCGGCCAGGGTTTGTAAATACGTTTCGACGATCAGGTGGCGGTCGGGATTGCCGCTTATCGCGGCGTCGCGGCCTGCGGCGGTGATCACAAACTGCTCGCTCGTCCGCGCCCTGACGTGCAGGAAAAGCGACAACGCCAGCGCCGCCGCGTCGAAGGCGGGCCCCAAGTTGGCCGAGCTGGCCGGAATGCTCAATTCAAAATCGTGGTCCATGGTTCGTTTCCATCGCTCGCACAATCGCATCCGCGCCGGCAACGTCCAGCAGTTCACCCTCCCGGCGCTGCAACGTGTACTCCGGGTCTTTCAGTACATGGCCGGTCAGTAGCAGAACCGCTGCCTCTTCGCGCCCAATAAATCCGCTGGCAATCAACTTGCGCGCTCCCGCCAGCGCCGCCGCCGAGGCCGGCTCACAACCGATGCCCTCGCCGCCAATCTCCGCCTTCGCCCTTTCGATTTCACTCTCACTGACCTCGACGCAGGCGCCGCCGGTGGCATCGAGCACCCGCGCCGCCTTCTTCCATGACGCCGGATTGCCAATTTGGATCGCAGTCGCGGCCGTCTTCGCCACCACCGACTCGAGGTCGCCTTGGCGGCCGCCACGCAGCCAGCGGGCTAGCGGGTTAGCGCCTTCGGCCTGCACCACCGACAGCTTTGGCAGCCGATCAATCAAACCCCGCGCGTGCAGCTCGACCAGCCCTTTTCCGATCGCCGAGCTGTTGCCCAGATTGCCGCCCGGAACGACGACATGGTCGGGCGCCCGCCAACCCATTTGGTCGATCATCTCGACCGCGGCCGTCTTCTGCCCTTCGATCCGGAACGGATTCACCGAGTTCACCAGATACAGCGGGACGCGCGTGACCACCTCGGCCAGCGCGCGCACACAGCCGTCGAAATCGGTGTCCATCTGGCAGGTCAGCGCGCCATAGTCAATCGCCTGGGCCAGTTTGCCGCATGCAATCTGGCCACGCGGCACCAACACCAGGCTTCGCAAGCCGGCGCGCGCGGCATAGGCTGCCATCGAGGCGGAAGTGTTGCCGGTCGAGGCGCACGCCAGCCACGTAAATCCCGCCGCCCGCGCTTGCGACACCGCGACCGTCATTCCCGTGTCCTTGAAAGAACCGGTCGGGTTCATGCCCTGATGCTTGGCCAGTAATCGCGCAATCCCAAGCCGCGACGCCATGCGCGGCAAATCGTAAAGAGGTGTGTTGCCCTCGCTCAAGCTGACAACATCGGCGCAAGGCGGCAACAACTCACGGAATCGCCACACCCCGCTGCGATCGTCGTCGCCCGCCGGCGCGGCCCTTCGCGCTTGCCAGCGCTCGCGCAGCGCGGCTGGATTGGCACCCTCCGCCGGAAGTATCCACTCCTGCAGGTCGCGGCAACCCACGCAACGGCAATCGCCGGCGAGTTCGGCGGCCTCCCCGCCGCATTCGATGCAACGAAACATAACTATTTTAAACACGCGCGGTCGGCGATCACGGTCAACTCCCGCGCGCGCCGCAGAAAACTCGCCGGCACGTCAGGCGCCTCCGGCCCCTCGAGCGCCGCTCGCAGCGCCGTCGATTTGTTGCGTCCCCGCACCAGCAGGCACACGCGCCGCGCCTCGAGTATTGTGCCCATGCCCATCGTGACCGCCGCCCGCGGACGGTACGCCCCCTGCCAATAGTCGGCATTCGCATCCGCCGTTGCCTCACTCAGCGTGACCATTCGCGTGCGCGAATCAACCGCCGAACCTGGCTCATTAAACCCGATATGCCCGTTCGGCCCCAAACCAAGGAAAATGAGATCGCATCCGCCCGCGCGCGCCAGCGCGCTTTCGTATTCCGCGCACGCCGCCGGCAAATTGCCGGGAGCGGTCGGAATGCGCAGCACACGCTCGTCGCCAATGTTCAACGAATCAAGCACTTCGCGCCGCAACCAGTGGTAGGAGTTCGTCGTCAACGAGGCTGCGTCGTAGTAGTCGTCCAACATCGCCACCCGCATCGCACCCACCTTGCGCCGCCGCAGCTCGGCGTACAGCGGAAGGGGCGTGTTCCCGGTGGGCAGCACGACCAATGCGTTCGGCCGCTCAACTAGTACGCTCTCGAGCAGGTTCACGGCCGTCACGCCAAATTCTTCCGGTGCGACAATTTGAACCGTGTTATCCTGCATCCGACAATTGAATAGCCCGACCCGCCCGCGCATGAACAGCGGGGCGGGGATTCAGTACCCCTGAATCTTATCAAGAGTGGCTGAGGGAACAGGCCCGATGAAGCCACGGCAACCGATTCCGCGATGGCGGAGTGACGAGGTGCCAATTCCTGCCCGCGAGGGAAACCGTCGCTGGGAAAGATGAGTAGGGGCTGCGCGACCTCCAGCCAGCCGTTTTTCACCTCTTCCAGTTGCGGAAGAGGTTTTTTATTGCCCGGAAAAACGAAAAGGAAAAAGGTCACGCTATGAGCTTTGAACTGGGTCTCCACTGCCGCGATTGCGGCAAACAATTTCCGTCACAACCTCTAGCCGGGTGCGATGCGTGTTTCGCCCCGCTGGAGGTTGCGTACGATCTCGCGGCCGTCGGTCGCGCGGTGAAACCGCAGGATCTTCTTTCCCGGCCCCACTCGATCTGGCGCTATCGCGAGTTGCTCCCGGTGCCGGCGACGCCCGGCCCGAATGAGCGCCCGGTCGGCGGCACGCCGTTAGTCGCGGCGCCGCGCCTGGCCAAGGCCTTGGGCGTGCGCGAGCTCTATATCAAGAACGACGCGGTGAATTTTCCCACGCTGTCGTTCAAGGATCGCGTTATCGCCGTGGCGCTGAGCAAAGCGCGCGCCTTTGGCTTCCGCACCGTCGCCTGTTCCTCCACCGGCAATCTCGCCAACGCCCTCGCCGCCGCCGCCGCCGCCGAAGGCTTCGAAGCCTACATCTTCATCCCTGAAGATCTGGAAGACGCCAAAATCACCGCCACCCTCGTCTATGGCGCGCACCTGATCAAGATCAAGGGCAACTACGACCAGGTCAACCGGCTCTGCGCCGAAATCGCGCAGCGCTATCCATGGGGCATCGTCAACGTCAACCTGCGCCCCTACTATTCCGAAGGATCGAAGACGGTCGGCTACGAAATCGCCGAACAGTTGGGATGGCGCCTTCCCGGCGCGGTCGTGTGTCCCATGGCCGGCGGTTCGCTGATCGGCAAAATCGCCAAAGCGTTCGACGAGTTGCAAACCCTCGGATGGGTCCCGCCCGCCTCCACCCGCATCTGCGGCGCGCAGGCGACCGGATGTTCACCCATCAGCCAGGCGGTCAAGCGCGGCCTGACCGAGTTCGAGCCGCAGCGCCCCGACACCATCGCCCGCTCGCTCGCCATCGGCAACCCGGCCGACGGCTACTATGCCATCCGCACCATTACCTCGTCCGGCGGATGGGCCGAAGACGCCAGCGACACCGAGATCGTCGCCGGCATGCGCCTGCTGGCCGAGAGCGAAGGCATTTTTGGCGAAACCGCCGGCGGTGTGACTGTCGCGGTGGCGCGCAAGCTCGTGCAGCAAGGACGCGTTGACCTGGAGCGACCGCTCGTGCTGGTCATCACCGGCAATGGATTGAAAACGCTTGACGCGGTGCGCTCGCCCGCCGCGCAAATTCCGGTGCTGGCGCCCAAGCTGGGCCAAATTGCCGCATACCTGGCCGCGCCCTTCCCGCCGGCTCACGCAGTTCCGCAACCCACCGTTTCGATCGCATAAGGAGACCCCATGCCCCAAGTACGCATTCCCGCACCCCTGCAACGATTCACCGATGGCGCCGAAGCAGTCGCCTGCGAGGCCGCCAACCTGCCGGCGCTGCTCACCGAATTGACCACTCGCTTTCCCGAGTTGAAAGACCGCCTTTGCGAACCCGACGGACGCCCGCGCCGCTTCTTCAACGTCTACATCAACGACGAAGACATCCGCTTCCTCGGAGGCAACAACTATGAATTCGCGGCGGGCGACGAGGTGCTAATCCTCCCCTCCATCGCCGGCGGCTCGGCGTAAAGGCACGGCCGCGCGCCGCCGGCGCGGGACCCGCTTTTCAAAGCCCCTCCTTCCTGCGCCGCGTCGATGCGTGCGGCGCAGGTGAAAGCCAGCCAAGCCGCGCCTCCAAAAAAGCTATCCTAAACACCGCCATCGCACACTTTAGTCGCTTGCGGGTGCAAAGCCCTGCTGGTTGAGTTCGCGCCCGGCGCGCACAATCTGGGGACGGATCGCGCGCTCGGTAAAGCCGTTGTAGCTCTCGGCTCCCGACCTCTCCCCGGTCTCGCTGCCCGTCGGTTCGGGCAGCAATCGGTTGGCGACGCCCAGCGCGCCCGCCACGAGCGACGGAGCGACGCCGTGCGCCAGCGCCGCGAGCTTGCCCGGCAAACTCAGCGTTACCTGCGCCGGCCCGTACTGCGCGGCGCGCACGATGGCGCGTGCCGCCACGCGCGCGCTCTGGGTCAGCACAGGTGTCGAGCCCGACGTCGCGAACCAGGCGAATTCCTTTTCCTGCTGTCCGCGTACCAAAACTTTTTCCTGCGAGCCGGTGCGGGTCAGAAACGGACACACGCAACTCACCCGCACGCCGTACCGCCGCACCTCGGCGGCCAGTCCCTGCGAAAGTCCGACCAGCGCGAACTTGCTGGCCGAATAGGGCAGCATGTGCGGCACCGCCACCACGCCGCCAATCGAGCTGATGTTGACAATGCGACCGTGCCGGCGGGCGATCATTTGCGGCAGCACGGCTTGCGCGAGCCACAGCGCCGCCCAAAAATGCGTGCCCATGGCCTGCTCGTAATCGGATTGGGTCATGGCCTGCCAGGGCCCGATCTGAATCACGCCGGCCACGTGCGCCAGTACATCCACCGGCCCCCATTGCGCCGCGACCTCCGCCACCACGCGGGCCGCCGCTTCGCGCTCGGTCAGATCGGCGCGCACCGCCATGACGTGTCCGTGCGCGCCAAGCTGTGCTACAGCGCGATCGAGTTCGTCGCTGTTGCGGGCGCATAGCGCCACGCGCGCTCCCTGCCGCAGAAACTCCCGCGCCGCCGCAAATCCCATGCCCCGCGAGCCGCCGGTGACGAGCACCGTCTTGCCGCGCAATTCATAGCGCTGACTGCGCCGCCACAGCGTATACCCGCCCGCCAGCGCGGCGGCGCCCGCAGCCACGCCCACCGCGGTTCCGGCGGTTGCCGCGCCGCCGAGAGTCCAGACAAATCGTCCGAAACTGCTATTGGGCATGGGCTGCCGCCTTTGGCTCGGCCTTCTGTAAATCGTTCAGAATCGCTTCCAACACGTTCTGCCCAAACTCCTGCGCGTCGGGATGTGAATACTTCAGGCAAAGGTCGCGCCCGGCCATGATCACCTCGCGGGCGCTCGCCCCTGCCGGCGCCAAAAATTCGGCAATCCCCAGCTTCAGCAGACTGCGGTCCACCAGGCTGATCCGTTCCAGTTTCCAGCGCTTCGAATGCCGCCGTATCAACTCGACGATTTGCTCCTGATGCCGCACCACGCTGTCGAGCAGCGCTCCCGCACGCTCGCGCACCGGGGGCGCCAGCGGATGCGCCTCGACAAACCACTTCTCGATCTGCGCCGCATCCTGCCCGCCGATCTCGAGCGCATAGACCATCTGCAGCGCGGCTTCACGCGCCGCCTGCGCCTGCCGTCCACCGCCGGCCGATTGTTTTGCCGCTCTCATGGGGTCGCCGTCTCCAGTACGATCTCAAAACTCATGCGGGCGGTTTTCTCCAACATGCTGAAAACGCTGCAATATTTCTCCCGTGAAAGCTTCACGGCGCGTTCCATCGCCGCCTGATCCACCTCCCTGCCGCTGGCCCGGTACACCATATGGATGCCGGTAAAAACTGCCGGGGGTTCAGGCGCCCGTGTGCCTTCGGCGGTGACCTCCACGCGCGTGTACCGCTGCCGGGTCTTATTCAGCACAATTACGATGTCGGTGGCCGAGCAGGCGCACAAGCTTCGCAAAACCATCTCCATGGGCCCGGGCGCTGAATTCGTTTCGCGTGAGCTGTCCATGACCACCGCGTGCCCCGAACTGCCCCCGGTCACAAAACGCTGGCCGTCAATCCAGTTTGCGGTCGCGGTGGTGGGTTCTGAAGCCATGCACTTCTATTATCGGCGATTGTCGGAAAACGGTTCGGGATGAATCGTTACCCGGATCAGTTGCGGCAGCCCGCGCTTTATGTCGCTCTCCAGACGCGTTACCAGTTCGTGAACGCGGCCCACCGGCAGAGTATCGGGAAAACTGCAATGGCAACTCAGCGCCAAATGACCGTTGCTGCTGCGCACCTGGATGTCGTGGCAATCGAGCATTTCCGGCACGCGACGCGCAATGGCGCCCACCTGCCGCGCTATCCGGTGCGGGTCAATCAGGTTCGACTGGCTGACGTGGGCTTGCGCCGGTTCGATGTGGGTGATGATTTGGCGAATCGTGGGCAGCTCCCGCCGCATCTCATTTTCGAGTTGGCAGACAGACTCATGGGCATCGGCCAGCGGAAGAGACTCGTCTAGTTCAAGGTGAAATTCGATATCCAGTTCGCTGCTCGCGGTCTCGCCCGGTGGGCTGGGAACCTCATAAATCGAGAGGTCGTGGATGCGGAGATTGCGCCGGTGCGCCACCGATTGCACCTGCTCATAGGGTCCACCGGGAGCCATGCGGCGCGGCTGCGTCTCAATCACCACGTCGGCTTCGGGCAGCCGCCGCTGGATGCGTTCGGCCACCTCCTGCCGCACCATACCGGCGCGTTCGAGCGTCGAAGCCGGCTCCAGGCCAAGCTGCAAGTCCACAAAATAACGGCTCCCCATGCGGCGCAAGCGCAGACGCTCGACCTGCGTGACGCCGTCTACGCCGGCCAGCGCCTCTTGCAGATCGCGCGCCAACTCCGGCGAGGCTTCGTCGAGCAGTACCCCGGCCGTACGCCAGCCCAGCCGCAGGGCCAGGCCAACCATGGCCAGCGCCACCACGCAGGCTGCCGCCGCATCGGCGTGGCGCATCCAACCGATGTGCCAGTGCTGGGCCGCCAGCACCGCCCCCAGCCCCAGCAGCACGGCTGTGCTGGTAGCCAAATCACTCGAAAAGTTAAGCGCGTCGGCGGCCAGCGCGTCGCTCTGGAACTTAACCGCGGCGCGGCGCAGCGTATTGGCGCGCCAGCCGTCCACCGCCATTGAGACCAGCATGACCGCAAAAGCCCAAACATCCAGTACCACTTCGCCGCCGCCATACGTCCAACTATGTATGGCCGCCCCGCCAATCGCCAGCGCCGTCACCACCAACAGGCCGGCCTCCAGAAAAGCCGAAAAGCTCTCAAACTTGCCGTGGCCGAAGGGGTGGTTGGCGTCCGCCGGGCGAGCCGAGATGCGTAGCGATATCCAGGTCAGGATCGTGGCCAGCAGGTCGAGCGCCGAGTGCGCCGCCTCAGCCAAAATGCCTAGGCTCCCGGTATGCAGCCCCACCAATAGCTTAAACAGCGCCATGACCACTGCCGCCGCCAACGACAGCAGCGCAATGCGCTGTTTGGCCTGGGCGGCGGCTACCGGCATGGCAGGGTCAAGGTGTTGTTACTTCTTTTCATGGCGCGGGAGTGCTAATGTCTGATATTAAGGATAGATTGATTGTGCCCAGGCTTAGCCCTCAAAGAGGTGGCCGTAAACTCGGCCCCTGCGTTTTCACCGTTGCCTTTGCGCTGGCGCTGATTCCGCTGCTGTTGAGTCCTCCGTCTATAGCCGGGCAGGGCGCCAAGCCTCCGCAGCAGCCAGTACATATTACGCCAGGCAGTGTGCCCGCGGTACCAGGCGGCGTCACGCCCGCTCCCATGCCAGCCCCGCCCAATGCCCCCAATTCGGCAACGAATCCTACCGGCCCCGAAACGAAACCAGCTCCCGCCGGTAACCCCCAGGTTCCAGAAATTATCAGCACCGTAAGCCTGGTGCTGGTGCCGGTTGTGATTACCGACCCGCTGAACCGGATGGTCACCGGCCTGGAACGGGAATTTTTCTCAATCACCGAGAACAATGTCCCGCAGAAAATTAAGACCTTTTCCAGCGAAGACGCACCAATTTCCGTAGGAGTCGTGTTCGATTCCAGCGGCAGCATGTCCGACAAAATCGAAAAATCGCGTCAGGCGCTCTTGCAGTTCTTTAAGACCGCCAACCCGCAGGACGAGTTTTTCCTCGTTGATTTCGCCGATCAGCCCCGCATGTTGTGCAGCTTTACCAGCAACATTGATCAGGTCGAAGACAGCGTCACCTTCCTGCAGCCGCAAGGTCGCACCGCCCTGCTCGACGCCATCTATCTCGCGCTTGACCAAATGCGCCATGCCCAATACGCGCGCAAGGCGCTGCTCATCATTTCCGACGGCGGCGACAACCATAGCCGCTATAGCGAACGCGACGTCGAACGCGTGGTCCGCGAGGCCGACGTGCAGATTTACGGCATTGGCCTTTACTCCTCAAGCTTCAACCGCGCCACGCCCGAGGAGCAAAACGGACCGGCGCTCATGGACAAAATTACTGAATCCACCGGCGGCAAGACCTTCGAGATTCACGACATGGACGAGTTGGCCGATACCGCCACCAAAATTGGCATCGAATTGCGCAATCAGTACGTCCTCGGCTACAGTTCCACCGATAAGACGCCCGACGGCAAGTGGCGCAAAATCCAGGTCAAACTCCATCCACCCGCCGGCTTGCCGCCGCTTACTGTCGCGGCGCGCACCGGCTACTACGGTCCGCACCGGTGAAATACACTTCCCTGGTCCCCATCGCTCTCGCCGCGGCGCTCGCCTGCGCTGCGGGCGTCGCCGCCGCGCAAACGCGCACGCCCCTGCCCAGCCACCAGGCGCCGTTCACCTTCCACGCCAACGTCGGCGAGGTACTGGTGCATGCCACCATCCTTAATCAAAAGCATGTCTCGGTCGACGGGCTCCCGCAATCGGACTTCACCGTTTTCGAAAACGGCGTGCCCCAGCACATCGGCTACTTCGCCCGCGAGGATGCTCCGGTTTCGGTCGGCATCATCGTTGATAACAGCGGCAGCATGCGTGAGAAGCGGCCCGAGGTCAACCAGGCCGCTTTAAACTTCGTGCGCAGCAGCAACCCCGGGGACGAGGTCTTTATTGTCAACTTCAACGACGAGTATTACCTCGACGCCGAGTTCACCAATCAAATCCCGAAGCTGCAGCAGGGCCTCGAACAAATCGAATCGCGCGGCGGCACAGCCCTCTACGACGCCGTGATCGCCTCGCTCGATTACATGAACCAAAACGCCAAAAACGACAAACGCGTGCTGCTGGTC
>JANWLQ010000056.1 GCA_025450725.1 Terriglobales bacterium | reverse complement strand
CCGGCTCGGTGTCGGCCGCCGAAACCGTGAAGCAGCAGCGGCAAGGCATGGAGATGCTCGGCGTGGTGCAGATGCGCGCGAGCGGCAGCGGGACGGTCCGGATCGAATCTATCGCCGATGGGATGGGCCCGGTGGCGTTCCAATCCTGGGAGTTGGGGGCGCAACTGAACGGCGACCACAGCGGCTTGGCACTGGCCCAGGGCGAGGCGGTGGGGCTACGGCTGTCGAATCCCGATGGGCCGGCGGCGATTCATCTCATGTCGCTGTACCTGTTCGTGCGGCCGACATGGCTGCTGCGGCCAGGGCAATAAGGGCAAAACACAGGAGGACATCGTGGCACGCGGCGATAAAGCAACCTACAACCAGCAACAGCAGCAGGCGTTTGGGCAGGCGCAGCAGGCGGCCAAGCAGGGCTACCAGAACCAGCAAAATCTGTATGGCAGCGTGGCGCCGATGTATCAGGCCGAGTACAACGATCCCGGCTACAGCGACGCCGAGAAGCAGGCGATGACGCAGGCCACCACCGGTTCGCTGGCGGGCGCGTTTGGCGCAGCACGGAGACGATTGCAAAACCAGGCGGCACGCACCGGCAACGCCGCCGGCGCGAACGCCGCCGAGGAGGAGTTGGGCCTGGAACAAGGCCGGCAGAACGCCCAGGCATTGGGATCGCTGCAGGGGCAGTTCGGCAACGCCCGCATCAGCGGCCAGCAGAACGCGATGAGCGGCTTGGGCAACCTCTACGGCGCCACCACGCAGGGACTGGATGCGGCCATGAACAACGGCGCGAATCTGGTCGCCACCCAGGGCCGCGTCGCCACCACGCCCGGCTTCTGGGCGCAAGTGCTGCAGCACGGGCTCGACAGCTTAGTCGGCGGCGGCAGGTGAACCCCATCAACCGAGGCCCCTCTCATGGACGATCTGACCTATCTCGCCGGCCTGGGCGAAGACCCGGCCGATCTGCAGTCCGATCTGCATCCCTATCTGCGGCTATTGATTGGCGCGGGGCCTCGCGTGGCTACGCCACGTGACCCGCTTGGCGCCCGGCCGGGCCGGGGGCCCCTGGAGCCCCAGCCCAGCCGGGCTCGCGCCTCCTTGTTTGCGGGGGGCGGGCCACCGCCGGGCAAAACCAGCGGCGGCTATCTGGAGCTGGCGCAGCGGCGGCTGCGCACGCGCCGGCTCACGCCCGGCGGCCTGCCGCAGGCGCCCGAGGTGATGGGCGTCGATGCGGACGCGCGCGTGCCCAACGTGTTGCAGCCCATGTCGGGGGAGATGACTGCGGCCGGGGAGATCGCCGGTGGCGTGCCCGCCTTTCACAATCCGACTGAACCGCCGCCCACCGGCGTGGCCAGCCAGGAGACGGCCGCGCCGGGGCTGCTGCAGCAGGGGCGCACGTCCACCCCCGATGCCGCGGCGCTGGCGATTCTAAAGTTGGCCGGGATTGCGCCCGTGGGCAACGAACGCGGCATGGATGCCACCCCTCGGCGGTCCCGGCGTGGGTAAAGCGGCGCCCGCTCTCCGGCGCTCCAGTGGAGACAGCTTGGAGATGCCACGGGCAGAACGGGCATCCCCTGCCATCAATCGAAGCCCGCTCCCAAGCGACCAGCGGGAGCGACCCAGCGAAAAGTGGCGAGCCACCAAGAAGACGCCGCGCGCGGCCGCGGTGGAATCGTTGGCGGCTGCGATTGAGACGGTGGCGGCCAGCTTCACCCCGGAGGCGATTGCCCAGGTGCAGGACGCGCCCAAGCGGGTGCAAATCCTGCTGGGGCTGACCCGTGCCCGCAAGCTGCTGGTTGGGAAGCCATCCAAAAAGTCTGGCCGTAACTCATCCCCAGCGGGACCACAGGCCGAGCTGGGCGTGCTGCTGAGCGAGGCCGAGTGGAACGAGCAATACCCGCAGCGCCATCCGCAGCGATATCCGCAGCGCGATCCGCCGCGGTGACCGCGCCGCCGCCGCCGTGGCAGCCGCGTTCGGAGGCGCAGCGCCGCGCGCTCATTTGCCCCGCCGAGATCCTGCTGTTTGGCGGCGCCGCCGGCTCGCTCAAATCCGAAACCATGCTGATGGACGCGGTGCGCGAGCACCAGCGCCCCGGCTTGCGCGCCATCCTGCTCCGCCGCAGCTACCCGGAGCTGGAAAAAAGCTTAATACGCCGCAGCCGCGAGCTGTACCCCGCCTTTGGCGCCGAGTTCCACGAACAAAAGCGGCGCTGGCGCTTCCCTGCCGGCGGCACCATCGAGTTCGGCTACTGCGAGTCGGAGAAGGACATCTACCGCTACCAGGGCGCGGAGTACACCTTCATCGGTGTCGACGAGTCCACGCACTTTTCCGAGTTCCCCATCCGCTACCTGCTCTCGCGCCTGCGCTCCACTGATCCCGGCATGTGGCTGCGCATCCGGTTGGCGTCGAACCCCGGCAACATCGGACACAACACCCACAAGGCCATCTTCCACGGCGAGACGTGCAGCCACTGCCACATCGGCGCGCACACGCGCCAGCCGGACGTGATCTACCACGACGCCGTCTGGCCCAGCGATCAGCATCCCATCGGCAAATCCACCTGCTTCATTCCGGGCCGGCTCGGTGACCATGAGCTCTTGGGACAGGAGTACGCCGCCTCGCTCGCCTCGCTGCCGGGCGCGTTCCGGAAGGCGTTGTTGGACGGGTGCTGGGATGTCTACGAGGGCCAGTACTTCGACCACTGGAACCCGGACGCGATGGTGACGCCGCGGGCGCTGATCCCGGCCGAGCCGTGGTGGCCGCACTGGGTGGGCATCGACTACGGCTTCAACGTCAGCCAGGCGGCCGCGTACCTGCTGTGCCGTTCGCCGGCCACGCCGGAGTTCCCGCGCGGGCGCGTGTATGTGATCGAGGAGTACACCGCCCAGCACCAGCCCGCGGCGGACTTCGCCCAGGAGTTGCGTCAGCGCTGGCTGGACGGCCACAGCGACCGCCGGATCTGCGGCTGGTTCCTCTCCCCCGACGCCTGGAACCAGCGCGGCGACGGCCACACCCTCGCCGACCAGATGCAGTCCGCCACCGGCATCGGCTTCGAGCCCGCGAGCAACGACCGCCTGGGCGGCGCCATGCTGATCTACAGCCAGCTCGACCGGGGCGAGCTGCTCATCGCCGACAGCTGCCGCCAACTGCGCGAGGCGGTACCCACGCGCATCCACGACCCCGACCGCCCCGACGACATCCGCAAAATTGCCGGCGACCCGCTGGACGATTGCATCGACGCGCTGCGCTACGCCGTCTACAGCTTCATCGGCCCAGCGCGCGCTCCCGAAACCGCTGCACCCATCAGCGCCGATCCCACCGTCGCCATGGTGCAGCGCCGCGTCGACGAGGAACGCCAAACCCGGAATCAGCTCGCACGCTACCTGCCGCGCCGGCGTTGAGGCCCGTGAGTTCCCACAACATCGCTACCCAAGCGGGTCGTCTATTGCTTTGGCGCTTGGCCCGTGGACGTCGCCTGGCGTGCCGGGGCCGGTTGCCTGTGGAACTTGCCCATCAGCCAATTCCCCGCCAATGCGATCATGATCCCCAATGCGATCGTCCCGATGACGCGGAAGAATACTTGTTCCTTCTCAATGGCGTGGACGCGATCGCCGAGTGCCTTGTCGACATCCTTTATCCTCGTCAAAAGGCTAGCAAAGGACTGCAGTTCACCGGCGACAGACGTCACAATTTCTGGATCGATGCCTTTCTTAACCCTGCCATCCTTCTTGAAGGTCGTCTCGCGATCGAGGCTCGCGTACCAGATCAGGAAGACCTCTTGGCCGCGCTTCAGACGGATGGGCACAGGTCCGGCGTTGAAGACCGCAAATGTCAGTTGCCCGCAATAACCTGGATCGACGTGAAATCCCGAAACGTTGACCAAGCCGCGAAATTTAATCTTGGCACGGATCGAGATGAAGGCCAAACAGTCCGCCGGCACAGAAACGATTTCTTCGGTTAGCAGGAAGGCGAACTGGCCAGGCGGGATGGTGAACGCCGCCCCTTCGCTGAGCTTGCGGATTGTAATCGTAGCCGGGTCAGCGGTCTGATCACTCGGGGAGACGTAGATTTCCGGCCCGATTGCAAGGGTATAGGCTGCGCAATCAACCCGCTCAGGCAAGAACGGCTCGATCAGGGTCTTTAGCTGTTCGCTCAGGGTCTCGCCGCTCCAGAACATCGTTGGCATTTTGGTCATCGATAAATTCGCCCGCGTTCATTATCATTCAATTAATGGCGCTCATGGTGTTCTCGGCGCAGTTCATCTGTCTGGAGAAAGGGGGGTAGTATCCTGTGAACGTCATCGGACACGGCATTGATTTGGTGGATGTGGCCGAGTTGCGGCGGTGGGTTGATGATTCGCGCAACCCGCTGGTCCCTCGCTGTTTCGTTCAAGCCGAGCTCGATGAAATCGGGGACGGGCCCGATCGAATCGAAACGCTCGCGGGGCGTTTTGCTGCCAAAGAGGCGGTAATCAAGGCGCTAGGGACGGGCTTCGGAGCGGGTGTTGCCTTCACCGACGTAGTGATTCACCGCGCGCCCGGCGCAACGCCCGAAGTCAAGCTCGCAGGCGGTGCCGCGAAGACCGCCGCGGTGTTTGGGATCACTGGTTGGCGGGTCAGCATAAGCCATGCGGGAGGCATGGCAATGGCGAGCGCTATCGCCTTAGGCCCGGATACTCAACCGGCCGCTTCATAATTAACAAATGGCCCTAAGAAGGTGATGCGCCCTGCGTCTAGGTCGACAGCGATGCGGCCACCGCGCGTGGCGAGCAGAGCGCGCCACACATCAAATCCTTGCAAGATTGCCCTCTCCCACTCGCCGGTTGTGTATTGCCGCACCTCCAGATGGGATGTCATATCCTTGATCGTGCGCAGGAGTTGAAAGTCCAACGCCGTGACACCTTCAAGAAAGCGATGGCGACGAGCATAATCGAATGCGAGCGCTGCGACGCCCTCTTCTATGACGGCCGCTCGCCCGCCGTCCTCAACCTCGTCGAGGAGCGGCTGGCTCTTGCGTTTGCGCCGGAGCAATGCACGTGTGACCGGTGACCAGCCCAGTATGGCCGCGTAGGCGAAATGAAAGACATCGTGGAAGCGGTAGCCGTCCGGGTCGTAGGAGTTGTCGGTGAGCTCCGTCCCGAATGGCTTACTGTCGATCAGCACACGCACCCGTGGATGCGTCCCGCCCGGAATATCGACGAGATCGACTTCAAAGCGCCGTGGCAACCGCTCTCCCTCCGGAAGTTCGGCGTCGAAGCTCAGCGGTTTAATGCGTTCGTTGGTCCAGCGGTGCTTGACCTTTGCCAAGTTCGCCACGGCGATTTCAGATAGCGAGAGGCCGAACTTGCTGGCGACGTTCGCAATGTACCAGAGCAGATCACCCAGTTCCTCAGATGCGCGATCCTTGAAGAGGAGATGCGCACCGCTGTCGCGTAGATGTTTCTTATATTCACTCAGCAACTGACCGGTTTCACCGGCGAGTCCGAGCATCGGCACGATTAACGAAAGGGTGTCGTTCGCACCGTCGTCGGCCGGAACACGGTCGGTGTGCAGTGCCTCCTTCTGATAGCTATTGAAATCCATGCTCGTCTCCTTTGGCATCGCCTTCCGGGGCGCGCTGCGGCACGGCGATGCGGATGTAATCGTTGAGCTTCCACTTCGGCGGATAGAAAAGGTCGATCGGTTTTAATGTCGGCTCGAACTTCTGCTTGATCCGGACCCGGCCGGTCCTTCCCAAGATTTGTGGGTGTGCCACGCGTGAATATTTATCCACTTCGCAGAACAGGTTCTGACAATCAATCAATTGGAGTCGGCGGCCCCAAAGCGATTCAAAATTGAGGCCCAGCCGCGCGAACTCCCGTTCTTGCAAGTCGGCTACCATCCGGATTAGCTCCGGCTCGTTCAGGCCGCCCGAATCGACGAAGCATTTGCGCAGGCCGTCGCGCGCGCCCGGCCCCGGTACGACGAAATCCATTTCGCTGAAATCGGTCAATTCGCTGTAATTGATGTCCGTGATGAACTGGTAGGCAAGGAAGTCGCCTATCGTCGGATAGGCGCGGAGCTCCTCGAAGCCCGTCTGCATGGTGTGGGCCTCCGCCAGCCGCTCGGCCAGGCGGTCCGCCATCATGCGCTCGAGCAACAGCAGATTATTCTGGTGCTTGGCCGATTGCCCGAACGCACGAGTGCCCGGCGGCATGATGTAAGCCGCCGAGTAGATACGGTGGCCGGCCTTCATCGCGCGCGTCAGGACCGCGTCGTAGGCGGCGAAGCGATAGTCTTCGAACGTGATCGGGCCGAGTGCGCGATCCAAGAGATCCCAAGTCTCTATCTTGTTAAAAAGCTTGAACAGCAGGACGCGAAAAAATACCTCACGCGGTGAAGTTGGTAGGTCGTCACGATAAATCACATGTCGAATAAGGTATTGACTGACCCGGTCAGACGCGCGATAGGCATTGGTGAACTTGTAAATTGCGAGCACAGGGTTGTCCGTCCACGGGCGCGTTTCGCCACGTACTCGGCGGAAGAACACTGCCTGCCGTTCCGCGGCGAAGCGCCAATAGCTCGCATAGACCTCTGACACCTTGGCCGGCGCCAAGTGGCGCAGTACGATCGGGGCGGGCGCAGCCAGCGATGCCGTTGGCTGCGGCGTGACAGGGAGCTCCATCTGCAACGGTGTTGCGGATGTGCTGGTGCGGAGCTTTGGCGAGCGACCGCGCCATCGTTTCGCTGGGACCTTCGGCGAGCCCATACTCAAGTTGTCGCTCCGACGCTCTCGGCGGCTGCGGCGTGGCACGCCGCTAAGGGGGCCTGTGGCCCCACAAGTGCTTGGGCAGAGGCGATCAGCGGCGCGAAATCGGCATCGCACTTGGCAATTCGTTCAAGTTTAGCTATTCCGACCATAACGTTAAGGCGCGCAAGTGGCATGCCCATCTCATGAGCCATGAACGCCCCGAGTTGAGCTAGACCGAGGTAGTTGCCATAGGCTTTGTCGAAGATCTGCTGGGTGGCATAGAATGCGTTGGTGACAAGCCCGGCTTCGGTCGGTTCGAAACTCACCTGCTGCAGGCAAGGAAATCCGAGCTGCGCGCTGGCGACGTGGTCACGTTCCGGATCGAACGTGGTCGTTTGAAACATCGAACGGCGCACGCCCACCCGCGAATTGAATTGAGATAAAATCCACTCCAGTTGATTGCCATCGCACGGGCCGCGGCCATACATGACCATGCGCTCGAAATACAGGCCGCGGCCATTAGCCTTGCGGTCCATAGCTTGCCAGCGGGGAAACGTCGCGCGATAAAGCGTGAAAAGGCGCCCCCGGTCGCCACGCGACATTTCCCAGAGGCGCTGCGGGAAGATGGTGAATGCGACATCGTCGACGCCGCGTCGCCCCTTGTGCTTGAGGAGTCGATCAATGCCTTGGCGCACCGCCCCATCTTCATCGGTGGCGCCGTTGTCGGCAAACCCGCTGAGGCTCAGGATAAACGGGGCGACCTCGATACCGGAGCCGTCGAGTACCTTCAATAACAGGCGCGCCCAGGCACGTGACAGATTGGTGTCGTCGACCAGCAAGGGCGGCGGAGCTACTAGCGTCGTCGCTTTACTCATCCTGGTCCTCCTCGAGATGGCGGTATTGAGCGAGCCCTGCATAGGCTTCGGGGGCGATGCGGACAAAAACGGCCCAAGCGTCGATGCTAGCCTGAACGACTCCTGGCTTGACTGCGCGGAATAGGCGTCCGGTCCCGAGGTCACGTTCGAAGGCGAGCCCGCCCCCCGCGACCTCAGTGCCGGGCGGCAGAAGAAGCAGCGTATTCACCTCAGCATCCAGAGTGGGCGCGGTGCGATAACGGTCGGCGACGATCAGCGGCCCAGGCGTCAGCGTATCGAGAATCTCCACCCGCAGGGCCTTAGGCGTTACGCGCCGCAGGGCGTCCGCACGACCGCGCGAAAGCATGTTCAAGGCCATCGAAACGTGCGTCAAAAGCGTGGCATAACCAACGCTAAACTCGCAGGCGATGGTGAATATCTGCACTGGGGTTGCCGTTTCCGGTGTCCAGCCCCGGATGAAGAATGCGCGGCGCAATCCGATAACCGGCATGAGGATAAAGCCGGCGAATGCGTCGGCAAGGAACTCCTTTGGGTCCTCCCAACGCGGCGCTTTAGCATCTTCGCGGAGTTCGTCAATTGAAGAGCCGTGGCCAAACACATGGTGGCCGAGCTCGTGTGCGCAATTAAAGGCACGGCGCGGCAGCGGTCGGAGTGCCGAGAGGTGAATCCGCGGCGGAAGGCCACGTTGATACATCCCTTCCATGTTGATGTCATTGAAGCGCACCGCGATACCGAGCGTATCGCATAACCCGTAAATGCAGATCGGGCTGGATTGATCAAGCTTGGCTATCGCCCGCATTTTCGCCGCGGCTGCCGTCGCTTGGCCCGCCAATGCTCGGCGGTTTAAGCGATGCTTGGCGGTGCGCAGCAGGTGCATTAGCGGTTGCCTCCATTCGCAGGGGAATTGCTGCGCATGGCCGCCAAGAGTTTAAGCAGACGCCCCAGATCGTCGGGCTTGAGCTTGGAGAGTTCACGCGCGGCGAGCTCGAGCCTCGGTTCCTCCACATCGAGCGTCTCGGCCGTTTCGCCGAGCAGCCAGCTGATGCTGACGTCAAAAAGTTCCGCGAGCCGCAGGAGCTCCTCGGCGGAGATCCGGCGATTGCCATTCTCCATTTCGCTAATCGAGGGCCGATGCAAACCGAGCATTTTGGCGACCTGCCCCTGCGAAAGCCCGGCGAGCTTGCGCGCTTCTTTCAGCCGTTCTGTGATTTGGGCTCGCTTTCCTGGATCAAATTCTGTCATGCTGCCGCGCCCTTCTCTCCTTGCCTCTTGAGCAGGTCGCACACGAAGGTCACAGTCTCGTCGATTGACCGCGGGAGCCTAGTCTTTTCGTCGATGAAGATGTTCACGTCGTTGGGGATCATAGCGCCGATCTCCCCGGCGAGGATCGTAGTCGCGACTGGCCAGATCATGCTGTCGAACTTGGGCAAGTTCCCGACCGGCTTGGTGGCGCCACTGAGCGCCGGGCATTCCAGACCACTATCGGCCTGGATCTTTTCAAGAACGGTGATTAGCTTCTCTTTTATTTTTGGGAAATCCATGAACATCTCCTTTTCCGATAAATCCGACATGTGGTAATCGAATCTTACCACACTGGCGGTTCACGTGCAGCGGTTGCCGCTCGCGGGTTTCGGTGGAACTTGCGTAAGCGAATAATGCTGGGGGGGCAACGTGGCGATGTAGGGAACAACCTGAATGCGGCACAGCGCCCGGCTTAGCCCGCCTTGCCTGGCTTCAGGGCAGGTGATAAACAGTCGACGGGCACCGCAGACAACCGGGTCCCCGGCATCCCATGAGAGTACCCGGTTGGCGTGTACCTGTCCAAAGCCGGATATAACAGTTGTTGGGCGATCTGGTTAGCCTGCTGCTGGTCGCCACGTGTTCGCCACCGCGCGGTAATGAGAAACAGCGGGGGCTAGCTCCCGAAGCCGATTCGTGCCGGGGTGAATCCAATTTCCCCATGGCATGCCAGCGATCTGCCGCATCCGCGGCGGCAAAATGCAATCAATGGTGCACCACAGAGGCGCGAAATGGCGCGGGCGGGTTACTTCAACTCGCCACCCTCAGCAGCAAACTCGGCTCCAGCGTGGCGCCGGAGGCATCGATGGCGGCGGCGGCTTGGAGCATGCGGGGTTCGGTGACGGGCTCGGCGGTGATCACGAAGGGGAGGCGCTGCTTGTTCTGGTGCGGCTCCTGCACGACGTAGTCGATGTTGATCTCGTGTTCGGCTAAGATGCCGGCGATGCGCGCCAGCATCCCGGGTTTATCCACGATGATCAGGCGCAGGTACCAGGGAACCGGCGGGGGCTCGGCGCAGATGCGCAGCGCGCGGGGCTGGCGGAAGCCGGCGGCGGTTTTGGCGCTTAAGTGCCCGGCGGCGAAGTCGCGGGCGATCTCCATGAGGTCGCTGACGACGGCGATGCCGGTGGGTTCGCCGCCGGCGCCGCGGCCGTAGAACATCTGCGTGCCCACGCGCTCGCCTTCCAGGAAAACGGCGTTGTAGACGCCATCCACCTTGGCCAGCATCGAGCGGCGGTTGACCAGCCAGGGGCGGACCGAAATCGACAAGCCGCCCTCGGTGGACTCGGCGGCGCCGATCAGGCGGATGGTGCTATTGAGGCGGCGCGCGTAGGCCATGTCAATGGCGCTGAGGCCGCGGATGCCGGTGGTGTGGATCGCGGTGTTGTCCACGCGCACGCCAAAGGCCAGGCGGGCCAGGATGGCGAGCTTGTCGCGGGCGTCAAAGCCGTCCACATCGAAGGTGGGGTCGGCCTCGGCGTAGCCCAAACGCTGGGCCTCGGCGAGCGCCGGGGCAAACTCGACGCCGTCGGCGTCCATGCGGGTCAGGATGTAGTTGGCGGTGCCGTTGAGGATGCCGTAGACGGCGCGCAGGCGGTCGCCGGCGGTGCCTTCGGCGATGGCGCGGATGACGGGGATGCCGCCCGCCACCGCGGCCTCGAAGCCGAGCGGCAGGTTCTGGCGCGCGGCCAACTGCAGCAGCTCCTCGCCGTGGGCGGCGAGCAGGTTTTTGTTGGCGGTGACGACGGGCTTGCGGGCTTCGAGCGCGGCGCTCACCACCAGGCGCGCCTCACCGGTGCCGCCCATGGTCTCGACCACGAGATCAACGTCAGGGCTGGCGACGAGTTCCCGCCAGTCGGTGTAGACGCGCGCGCCGCCGGGGCGCTGATCATCCGGGATGCCGGTGCGCCGGCAGACGGCGCTCACCTCGAGCGTGGCGCCGCAGCGCTCGGCGATATCAGGCGCGTGGGAGGCGAGGATTTCGGCGGTCGCACGGCCCACCGTGCCAAAGCCAACGATGCCGACACGGACTTTAGGCGTGGTTGTGGACATGGTTTATCTCCAAGTGGCTCGCCACTTTTTGCTGGGTCGCTCCCGCTGCCACCCCTGTGCTGCGCACTGGGGGCCCCGGCGCTGGTCGCTTGAGGGCGGGCTTCGACTGACGGCAGGGGAGGCCCGCTATGCTCGTGGCCTCTCCCATCTTCCCCAATTCATACCGGGGCCGCGCGTTTGTACCTGAGTCTCCAAAAGCTCTGCCTGCAACCCGGCACGGCCTAGGGCTTGATTCACAGCGGCCGAGGCTTCAACCCTCGCCTGATCGTCGAGGAACAGCAGCACCGAAGGCCCGGCGCCGCTGAGCGCCACGCCTAGAATGCCGTGCGTTCCGGCCAGCGGCTGCAGCGCCGGCAGCAGCGGACACAACGCCGCGCGGTAGGGCTGATGCCAGCGGTCGGCGAGCGCCGCCGCCAGCAGGTCGCCGCGGCCCTGGTGCAGCGCTTCCACCAACAGCAGGGCATTTTGCAGGT
>JANWLQ010000055.1 GCA_025450725.1 Terriglobales bacterium | reverse complement strand
GGAGGATGACCCGCTCGACGTGCTGCCGCCTCGTTTCCGGCTTCTTGACCGAGGTCGTCCAGCAGATCCACTCGTTGCGGGCCAGTGGCGTTAACTCCTGCCATTGCGCCCGCGCCGCAAGATCGGCGGCGAGTGCCTTGCGTAGATCCGCTGGCACTGTATGTACCGTGCCAGAAGCGAGTGCATTCCTAGGCATGGGGTCCGTTCCCAAAATTGTAGCCGAACCCTGCCTCGCGCCATTGGCGCCAACAACGCGAAGAGCTCCACGCGCCTCTTATGCGCATGGCCTTGACCACGGCGCTGCCAATACTTCAACCGGCGTGGGACTGCGATCGGGCGTGGCCCGCCGCGCTGGCGCCATGGGACGAATTGCAATACGCCTCCGCCACCGAACCCTGGATGTCGTGGTCATGGCTGCGCACTTGGTGGGAATGTTATGGCGGCCCCCACCAATTGCGTCTGTGGCATTGGCGCCAAGGCGAGCAATGGATTGCCTGCCTGCCGCTCATGCGCGAACATTGGCACGGCCTGCGTCAACTCCGCAGCCTGGGCGGCGCTGGTCAGCGACGCTCGATCCAATGCCACCCCGCTTCGCTGAGTCAGGGCGGCCCTCCGGAATGGGC
This sequence comes from Terriglobales bacterium, assembly GCA_025450725.1. Taxonomy (GTDB): domain Bacteria; phylum Acidobacteriota; class Terriglobia; order Terriglobales; family SCQP01; genus SCQP01. The sequence goes on along the minus strand of JANWLQ010000055.1, from coordinate 8,975 downwards.
TGCGACGCTCGCCTCGGCGCTGCGCAAGCAGCGCGACTGGGATGTGCTCCAGCTGGATTCAATTCCGGTCGCCGACGCGATGCTCCTCCAGGTCGCATGCCGTGAACACCGTCTGCCCGCCACGGTCGGCGCAACCGTGGCCCAGCGCTTCATCCCACTCGACCGACCCTGGCCGGAAGTGACGGCGCACTGGGGCGCCTCGCTATATTGCAATGTTGTGCGCCGCGAGCGCGGACTGCGCAAATTGGGCGCGCTCGAGCTGGTCACCGTCATCGATCCTGAGGCCGCGGTGCCCCGCTTCGAGGAATGTCTGGCCATCGAGGCCAGCGGCTGGAAAGGCCGCGCCGGCACGGCGATGCTCTCTAACCCCCTCCATGCTCGCTTCTACCGTGCTTTGGTGCGCACCCTGGCCGAGGAGCGACGCCTGCGCCTCATGTTGCTCTATTGCGACCAAAGCATCATCGCCTTCCGGCTCTGTACGCAGCAGCACGGTGTGCTGGCCGGCGTGAAGGCGGGCTACGCCGAGGCGTGGCGCAAGCATTCCCCGGGCATGGTGATGCTCCACCTGATGCTGCGCCAGGCGCACCAGGCCGGCCTCAACGAATACGATTTTCTCGGCGGCGACGACCAATTCAAACGCGACTGGACCCCGTTCGCCCGTCCGCTCACCCGCCTGCGCGTTTTCAACTCGACCCCGCGTGGCCGCCTCGCCTATCTGGCCGTCGCTCTGCGCCGCCGCCTGCGCCCCGGCCCCGTCGTAGAAGTGGTCGCCTCGTAGATAATGGTTCATGCGACAGGTCTGGCTTGCGTTTGTTCTCGTGGCCCTGGCGTCCGGCCAGACGGCTTCGTCCGGTTTCGCGCCTTTTGCGCAATGGCAGGTCGGCGTGCGCGCCGGCGATGCGGCTACGATTGCGGCCGCCTACTCGACCGATCCGCCGCCCACGCTGCTGGTCTCCACCGGCGTGATCGGCGATATCGCCCGCGAGGCTAGTTTTTGGGGTTCGCTCAAGAAGCAGGGCTTAATCAGTCTTGAGATTGACAGCATCGCCGACCGCGCCGTCTCCTCCACCGTGCACCAAATCGGCTTCGAAGCCGGTCTGCACCTTCAGACCGCGCGCGGACCGCAATCACTGTACCTCTTTGTTCAGCAGACCTGGGCCCTCGAAGCCGGCCACTGGCGCATCATCAGCGGCGGGCGCAGCGATCTCTCGCGGTTGAAACAGCCATTGGCGCTGACGGATGCCATTTTCAGCAAGACCGCCGACGCCCACGCCGACATTGCCGCCGCGCTGGCCCGCGCCGCCGCCGCCCATAAGCGGGTGCTGCTCGATTTTGGCGGCAACTGGTGCTACGACTGCCACGTGCTCGATATGGCCTTTCATCGCGGCGACCTGGCCCCCCTGCTCCGCGCCAATTACGAACTGGTCAACGTGGATGTCGAAGATTTCAATTACAACCTCGACATCGTAAAGCAGTACGGCTTGACCATTGACAAGGGCGTGCCCATGCTCGCCGTGCTCGATGACCACGGCAAGCTGCTGGTCAGCTCGCAGGACGGCAGTTTCGAGTCCGCCCGCGCCCTCGGCCCCGACGACATCATCCGCTTCCTCAATGCCTGGAAGCCCTCCTGAGTCATGGCCAAGTCCTACTCAATCAACGTCGCCACCGCGTTCCCGCGCCAGGCCTCGCCCTGGGAGCGATTGCAGCACATTGTCTCGATCGGCGGCCCGATCGGTTGGATCCCCTGGGTGCCCGCCACCTGCGCCTCGGCCGTGACTGCGGCGGTGTGCTGGTGGGCGCCCCCGAGTCCGGCGACCGTTGTCCTTCTCGCCATTGCCATTTATTGCATCGGCGTCGGGACCGCCACCACCTCCGAGCGCCTGCTCTCCGCCGAAGACCCGCGCAATGTGGTGATTGATGAAATCGTGGGCCAGCTATTGACGTTCCTCTTGGTCGCGCCCGTGAGCTGGCGGCTGGCTCTCACTGGGTTTGTGCTGTTCCGCGCCTTCGACATTGGCAAGCCATTTCCTGCCGGTGTGGCCGAACGGCTGCCAGGCGGCTGGGGCATCATGACCGACGATGTTGTGGCCGGCGTTTACTCCGCGATGGCGCTGGCCCTGCTGCGCCGGTTTATCCTGCCAGGCTAACGCAGCAGTGCCCGCAGCGCCGCGCCTCGATGGGGATATCGAGCGCGCACTCCGGGCATTTCTTGGTAACCGGCGGCTTGTCGGCTTCCGGGCCATGTATGCGTTTCATGAGCGCGGTCATCGGCGCCACCACGAAAAAATAGACGGCCGCGGCAATCAAGATAAAAGCGATAAGCGCGTTCAAAAACAGTCCGTACTGAACCTTGCTGCCGTGCACGACGACGCTGTAGGCGGAAAAATCGGGCTTGCCCACGATCGCCGCGATCGTCGGGTTCAGCAGGTTGGTCGTAAACGATGTGACCACGGCGCCAAACGCGGCGCCGATCACCACCGCCACCGCCAAGTCAACCACATTGCCCTTAAAGATGAATTGCTTGAATTCCTTCACCATGCGCGAATCATCGCTCACCACAGCGCGGAATGCAACGATACTTTAGGCCGCTTCGACGCGGAGCCGGTCGGCCAGCACATGGTTCACGCCCTCGACGCTGAGAATGGCGTTGACCAATTCGTCCCGCGCGGCGGGGTCGCGGACGTACCCATGCAAGTACACCGTGTGCCCGACCGCGTTCAGGTTGACATGCTCCAGCACCTCGGCGAACTCCCGCCCGAGCTGGCTGCGCACTTGGTCTACCAAGGTATTGGCGTCAATGTAGTGTTCGCGTTGGCTGACCGCATCCCGTATTTCCGCTACGCTGCCGCGCACCCGGTTCTCCACCTCGCGCGTCCGGCGGTAATACTGGCGCTCGCCCAGTCGCCGCCATCGCGCAATCTTCTGTCGTATCGTCTGGCGCAGCACCTGGCCCCGGGTGCGAGCCGTCAGCCATCCGGCGACAAGGCCCGAGCCGGCGCCGATTGCCAAGCCAATGACTACTCCTCCGCCAAATTGAAGTCCGCTTTTGCGCTGCATATTCTGCTTGGATGCCAATTCAACTTACGCCGCCAAATTCTTGCCGAGCCATTCGCCCCACCAATGGAATGCGCTCTCAATCAGATCCTCGGCCCGTTCCAATTTGGTCGCGAACACCGACCAGGGCGATGGCTGTTTGACCACCCGCAGCTGACCCTGCTGGTTTTTAATCTCGTAGCTGTCCGGGCCGCGGAACACCAGGTCCACCACGGCATCGCCCACTCGCAAGCCATGCAATTCGAATTCGGGCAGCCAATCCGGCAAATGAGGATCAAGAAACAACGTATGGAACGGCGCGTACGGATACATCCCCAGCACCATCTGGGTCAGGATCACGGGCGCGCCCGCCGACCAGGCCTGCGGAGAACACGATTTCGGATAAATCGGCGGAAAAGGCTGCGCTTCGTTCTTGCCGTGCCCGCAGATCACCTCCGGCAGGCGCGCGAACTGAAAACGTTCGGCGATCTCCATCTGCGCATGCAACAGCCGGTTTAATTCATCGCTGAAACCATAACGCCGCAGCCCCACGCCAATGGCGGAGTTCTCCGCCGGCCAGACCGATCCGCGATGGTAGCTATACGGGTTATAAGCAAGGTGCTGGCTCGAGAGCGTGCGAACGCCCCAACCCGAAAACAACTCCTCGCTAAACAGCCGGTCCACCACGAACTTGGCCCTTTCCCCCGCGATAATGCCGGTCGCCAGCGCGTCGCCCGGATCGCTGCCGATGGATTTTACTTGCCGGCCTTTTGGATCGAGTGCCATGGCGTAATAGTTTTCCTCCGCCATCCAGAACTCATCGTTGAAGCGCTGTTTCAGCTCGTGCGCCTGGCGCAGCATCCGCGCCGCCTCGCCGCGCTCGCCCGCGATCCAGTGCAACTCGGCCATCCGCAGTTTGGCTTCATAGGCGAATCCCTGAATCGGGCAGCCGGCAATCGGGTCGGGCACGATTTTTCCGTCCGGGTAAATGAGCGCATCGCCGGAATCCTTCCAGCCCTGGTTTTTCACTCCTTGCGAGGACCGCGTGCGGAAGGCGAAAAAGTGTTTATGCCCGGGGTGGCCATAGCGGTCCATCCAGTTCATCGCTGCCCGCGCCGCCGGAAGGTAATGCAGTGTCGCTTCCTTGTCCCCTGTCCAATGGAAGAACTCCGACAATACGATGGCGTAGAAAGGCGATGTGTTGAACGAACCGTAGTACCGCCCCTGCGGCCGGTAGGCGAGCACCGATGTCGGGCCCGTATGCGCCTCATGCAGCATCTTCCCCGGCTCTTCGTCACGCCAGGCATCATCGTGCTTGCCCTGCATTTCCTGAAGCACCTGCAAGGCGCCGCGCATGATCTCCGGCCCCAGCAGCGCCGCTTGCCAGGCGGCGGTGAGGATGTCGCGCCCAAACGTGGCGACGTAATTGGGAATGCCCGCCGCCGGTACCCACGCCGGGTGAGCCTGGTCCCGCCCGCGGTCAAGATCCATCATGCGCAACGCCGAGAGATCTTGCCGCGCCCGCTCCAGTGATCGTCCCAATGCCAGTGCCGGCGGCTGCGCCGGGTGCGCGAAGCGGGTCGTTTCGCGCAGGTATTGCGCCTGCCGTGGATCGGTGGCTTCGAGCGCGTGACATCCCATGCTGGGTTCGAGCCGATGGCCATCAATCTCGGCGGCCACCTCCATGCAGAGGTGCAGACGCTCGCCCGGTGCCAGGGTCGTGGCAAAGCTCCATCCCCGCTTTGACCAGCGCGTCTGCGCCGGCAGGCCGCGAAACCGTATCATGACGCTGCGATCGAGCGACTGGCCCCGGTGCTGGGCCCGGTAGCGCCAGGTCACCCCGGTGGTGTTGCCGGTCGCCGCCAGCTCGAGCGACCGCTGCAACTTACCGTGCTGCTGGCGCTTACCCGAAAGAACTTCGTCAAGTCCGGCGAAATCCGCATTCAACTCCAGTTCGACCTCAACCTTCTGCGGACTGATGGTGAAGTTGCTGACGTCGGCATCCTGGTGCAATCCATCGGAGAGAATCGTCGCCAACCGCAGTTCGATCGTCTCCTCGGTCGCGCCCCTCGGGTCCTCCGGCAGGCTCTTCTTGCCCGAATATTTCGCGTGTCGCTTCTGCGGATGGACGATGGAATACGCCAGCAGCGAATTCTGCTCAACCGCCGTCGCCTCGCACGTATACGGCATCTGGCCATTGATGGTCCAGTTGCACCGCGACAACAGCCTGGTTTCGTGAATGAAGACGCCGTGCTCCTCGGAGCTGATCATGCCGTCGCTATCGCACACCAGCACGGTGCGCGAATGCGAGGCGATGATCTGATGCGGACGCGTCTCCAGCCGAATCAAGTCCGACCGCGGCGCATCCCAGCCGCCATCAATAGTGGTGCGCATATCCCATTAAGATGCGCTCCCATACGCAGGCAGCCACCGAGAGGTAATTGGTTGAGCTTGCGGGGTGGGGAGTCGCGGCGGGCTGGAGCGAAGAGAGGCGCCCCTTCCCAAACGGGGCGGTTATACTGAGCCAATGGCATATGCGGTTTTTCGTACGACCGAGGCGGGCACCGTGGCGGCTTCGCGCAGCTTCGGCAAGCGCGCGGCGGCGGAATCCATTCGCCATGCCATTCTTCAGCACCACCCCGATTGGCAGCTTTCGGTGCAGTCCACCGACCGGGTTCAGTCCTCGCCCAAGGGACCAATTCGCGAGGCCAAGCGCCCGGCTTAGCCGCCCGGACCAGAGCCATGCGAGGCGGCAACGAATACCGGCTGTTTTACTCGCAATTCCGCCAGCACTTTCACACCACCGGGGCCATCGCGCCCAGTAGCTTGGCCCTGGCCCGCGCCATCACGGCGCCCCTCGCGGTCGCCCACAGCGGTACTTTGCGCGTGCTCGAAGTCGGCGCTGGCACAGGCGCGTTTACGCGCGCCATTCTGCGCCACCTGGGCTGCGGCGACCATCTCGATCTCTTTGAGTTGAACCCCGCCTTCAAGAGCTGCTTGGAGCGGCGCCCGGCCGAAGCTCGCGCCCCCGAACGCGGCATCTCGGTATGCGTTCACGTCAGTGATGTGCGCGCCATGCCGTCCGGCGATCGCTACGACTTCATTGTTTCCGGGCTGCCGCTCAACAATTTCGCCCCGGCTGAAGTCGAGGGCTTCTTGCACCTCTTCATCAGCCACCTGCGCCCCGGCGGCACGCTTTCCTATTTCGAATACCTATATTTGCGCGACCTCAAGCGGCATTTAGTGCAGGATGCGGGCGAGCGCCGCCGTCTGGACCAGGTCAAAATCGTCGTGGACCGCTTCCTCAGCCGCCATCACGCCATCGCCACGCCGGTGCCGCTCAACTTGCCACCGGCGCTCGTCCGCCATGTTCGCGTGGATTAAAGCTTTTGTTCCCCGCCGGGACCGGGCTTGGCCACAGGGCTGAAACCCTTGACGCTGCCTTGGTTGAGGGTCAGTACGAACTGGCCGTTGGCGTCGGGCGGATTGGGCTTGTAGGATTCGGCCACCCCATCCACGGTCACCTTCTCCCCGATTTTGGGGCGACGGTTCAGCGGCGCCGCCAGGATCACATGCAAGTCGGCGGGCGTGTTCTTGGTCGCGTCGGTGGCGCCGACGGCCAGATCCACCGACCTTGCCGTCACCTCGGTCACCAGGCCATCAAGTTCCAGGCCGGTGCCCTTGGTCTTCTTCCACATGTCGGTCGCCAGATCGGGACGCTTGAGCCGCGCCTCGATGCCGGGGAAGCTGTCTTCCGGCGGCAGCGTGTTCTTCTGCGCCTCCAGCGCCTGGTTGTAGGCGGCCATGTTGGCGGCGTTCTGCACGTCGGCTGAGGACAGCACCTTGAAGCCCGCCGGCGGAGTATTGTTGTTGGTCGCGGCCGTGATCACATCCTGCTCGCCGTCGGCGGTGCCGTGATAGCTCTTATAGACAGTGTCCAGGTAGCTCTTGAAGGCCGCCGTCTGCGGGGCCAGCACCGAGGCCTTGGCCAGGTCGAACAGGCCGGTGTTGAAATCAGGCGTGGCCTTGGTGACCTCGGCGATACCCATCCAGTAGTAGGGAAGCGCATCCTTCGGATTCTCCGCCGCCGCTTTCGACAGCGTGGTGATGGCGGCGTCGTAGTCCTTCGTATTGAGCTGCGCAAAACCCTGCGCCTTGACCATGATCGGGCCCAGTTGCGCCTGCTGCGCCGCCGGGGCGCTCGACAAAAGCTGTTGTCCGCACGTGGCGGCCTGGGTCAGCGTTGCCATCTTGGCCGCCATGTCCGGGTCGTTGGGCTGCACCAGGTTGGGCTCGTAAAAGGAAACGATCGTATCGGCCACCAGCATCTCGGCCGCGGTGGCGTTGGGTGCCTTGGCTAAGGCCTCCGCGTCCTGCACCGCCTTGGCTTGCATGCTGGGCACGTTCGACTCGGCTTGCACTTGGATGTTGAGCGCCTCGTTCTTATAATCAGAGTCGGGATACTTTTGGATGAACGCCGCCGCCAGTTGCGCCTGCTGCGCCTTATCCGTGGCCTTGGTCAGCGCGGTGAAGTCGTTGTACTCGGCGGTACTGTGTTTCCAGGTGAATTTCGTGGCATCCACAGTGGCGGGCGTGGGGCAGGCGCCACCCTGTAGGAAGAACGCGTCCGGCGTTGCCACAGGAACGGCGCGGTGGCCGGGCACTCCGGCGGCCCAACTCGATGCCGCTAGTACGGAAATCGTGGCAAGTGTCGTCAAATGCTTCATCATCTCTCCTTAGGGTTTGCGTGCGCGAAAGCTGGATTATAAAATATAGACACGGCGAAAGGGGCAATTTTTTCCGGTACAACTCGGCCGTCAATTCTTAGATGCGCCATGTGGCCTCCCGTTGCAGCCACACTCCAAGGACGAACTATGGCAGAAACACCACTCCGAGAGCAAGTCGCCATTGTCACCGGGGCCAGCCAGGGAATCGGACGCGCCATCGCCCTCCGCCTCGCCTCCCTCGGCGCCCGCCTGGTTTTGGTGGCCAGAAACAAGGCCGCACTAGCCGAGGCGGCGGCTGCCATCGCAGCCGCCGGCGGCCCCTCCGCCCACGTAATAGCGTGCGATCTGCGCGGCCCCGAGGCCATGCCGGCCGTGGTCAAAGCAGCCCTCGCAATGAGCGGGCGCATCGATATTTTGGTCAATAATGCCGGCGTGGGTTGGTTTGGCCAGCCCCTGCACCAGACCAGCGAGGAAATCTGGAACTCGACCCTCGCCACCAACCTGAGCGCCGTCTACTACGCCATGCGCGCCGCCGCCCCGGCCATGATCGAGCGCCGCGCCGGCCACATTATTAATATTGCCTCTCTCGCCGGACACAATCCCGTGCCCGGCGCCGCCGCCTATGCCGCCTCAAAATGGGGTCTCCATGGCCTCTCCATCTCGGCCGCTGAGGAATTGCGCGCTTTCGGCATTCGCGTCAGTCTGGTCTGCCCCGGCTCCGTGGATACCGATCTCTCGCCCGAACTCGTGGGGGGCAAGGACCGCGGCCGCATGCTCACGCCTGACGACATCGCCCACGCGGTCGCAATGCTGGTGACCCAGTCGCCGCAAAGCTTCATCAGCGAAGTGCTGATTCGACCCACGCTCAAGCCGTAACCAAATGGACTATCTACTAGCCATTGACGGCGGCGGCACCAAAACCGACATCGCCTTCGCCACCCTCAAGGGCAGTATCGTCGCCCGCATGCGCGTGGGCGGCACCAGCCTCAGCCATCACTCCCCGGCGCTGGTCAGTGACACTCTTGCCACGGCCCTGGCCACGGCCCTGGCTTCAGAAATGCAGCAGCTACCCGGCTCGCTCGAGTGCTGCCGCGCCGCTTGCGCCGGCTTTGACTCCGCCGGTGTGCCCGCTAACGTTGCCTGGTACCGGCAAACCCTGGGCGGACTACTGCCTCTCGCGGCAATCGAGGTCACAACCGACGCCGACCTCGCCTT
>JANWLQ010000054.1 GCA_025450725.1 Terriglobales bacterium | reverse complement strand
GTGACCCTGATAGAGTTTTCCGACGCCGGCAAGCGCCTCGGCAAAGTGCGCGTTGCGAAGGTGGTCAAGACCGATGCCGAGTGGCGGAAGCAGCTTTCCCCGCTCTCCTTCGAGGTCACCCGCGAGCGCGCAACCGAGCGCGCCTTCACCGGACTCCTCGACAATTTCTACAAGCCCGGTCTCTATCGGTGCATTTGCTGCGACAACGCGCTTTTCAGTTCCACTACAAAATACGATCCACATGAGGGTTGGCCCAGCTTCTGGGCGCCGCTTGCCGACGAGAACCTCTCCAGCCGCTCCGATATGAGCCTCGGCATGGACCGCACCGAGGTCCGCTGCAAGCGCTGCGATGGCCACCTCGGCCACGTTTTTGACGACGGACCGCAGCCCACCGGCCTGCGTTACTGCATGAATTCAGCATCGCTCCGCTTCGTTGCCCGTCCGGCGTAGTCGAGGCGTAACCGAATCCGCCCCCGCCCCATCTAACCGCTTGTGCGGCGTATACTTGGCATAAGGAAGTACCAACCATGAAGTCAGCCCTGCTACTTGCATTGGCCCTGGCAGTGGCGCTACCGCTGGGAGCGCAAAGCGCCAACGAAAAAGACATCAACGATATCGGCCATCGTGGCGTGGGCGATGGCATGAACTTCTACTCGCTCGAAAAAGAGATCGCGCTGGGCAAAAGTCTCGCCCAACAGGTCGAAGCGACCGCCCGCATTGAAAAAGACCCGGTTATCAACGAGTACATCAACCGCCTGGCGCAGAACCTGGTCCGCAACTCCGACGCCAAGGTGCCCTTTACCGTCCGCGTGGTTGATTCGCCCGACGTGAACGCGGCCGCGCTGCCGGGTGGATATTTCTTCGTCAACACCGGCTTGATCCTCGCCGCCGACAATGAGGCCGAATTGGCCGGCGGCATGGCCCACGAAATCGCTCACGTGGCCGCGCGCCACGGCACACGCGAGGCGACCAAGGGCCAACTCATTAATTACGCGACTATTCCCCTGATCTTCGTCGGCGGCGGCATTGGCTTCGCCGCGCGCAGCCTGACCAGCATAGCCATCCCCATGGGTTTCCTCAAGTTCTCGCGCAGTCAGGAGGCGGAAGCGGACTACCTCGGCGTGCAGTATTTGTATTCCGCCGGCTACGATCCGCAAGCGCTGACAGAAATGTTTGAGAAGCTGCTGTCGGAGGAGAAGAAGCAGCCCGGTGCGATTGCCAAGGCGTTCGAGACTCATCCCACCAACCCGTCGCGCATCGCAGCCACCGAAAAAGAGATCTCGACCATTCTGCCGCCCAAGCCGGAGTACGTGGAAAATACCTCGGAATTCGACGCCGTCAAAGCCCGCCTCGCCATGCTCCAGCATCAGTCCCTAACCGACTCGAAGCTGAATCCCGATGGTCGCCCCAGCCTCATCCGCCCCGATGGCTCGAAGGCAACAACGCCCGATAAACCCGCCGACGGCAAGCCCACGTTGAAACGCCGTCCCGACGGCGGCGGCGGCGGCAACTAGCCGCCGATCGAATCGACCGCGCCCAGCACCTGGTCAACCGAGAGCTCGCCCATCGGCGTTGCCTGCAGCGTACGCGCCCGCGTCCGCCAGGGCGACCACACCGGAACATTCGTTGTGGAATAGAGCGCGACCACCGGCTTGGCCAGCGCGGCCGCGATATGAACGGGGCCGCCGTCGTTGCCCACCACCAGCGCGGCTTCGGCCTCGAGCGCGATCAGCTCCTCGACCGTCGTTCCCCCGACCAGCGTCACCCCGGGGACGGGAACTCCTGGTCCGGCGCTGCAGGCAACGCTTGCCATGCCGCGCTCGCTCCGCAGTCGAGCGGCAAGCGCCTGAAACAGTTCCAGAGGCCAGCGCATGCCCGCTTCACGCGCGTCGGTGTTGAGAAACGCATAGGCGCCCATGACGCCCCGCTGCGCCAATCGTTTGCGCACCACCGCCCGCGCCTCGGCGCGGGGGAAAATTCGCAGCGGGCCGAGTTCCTCGAGCGGCATTCCCAGCTCGTGAAACAGCGACGCCACATGCTCAACCGTGTGCAGTTGCGCGCGTCCGTCGGGCGGCGCCTGGGGTGGCGTCAATTGGTTGTAGGCCCAGCCATGCCGCAGCCCCTCGAACGTCACCCGCGCGGGCGCGCCCGAGAGCCGGGCCAGCCAGGCCGCGGTGGAACCGCCGTGCAAACCTACGACCGTCTCCGGCTTGAATGCCCTGAGCTCGGCCAGCGCCCGCCATCGCCCCAGCGCCCCGGCCGGCACTTCAACGATCTGGTCCACCGCCGGGTTGCGGGCCAGCACCGGCGCAAAGCGCGGTTCAACCGCCACGGCAATTCTTAATTCCGGCCGCCAGCGTTTCAGCGCGTCGAGCGTAGGCGTCATCAGCAGCGTATCGCCCAGGCTGCGCAGACGGAGGATGGCCAGCCTATGCTTCAACCGCGCTCATCAGGACTCCAGAGCCTCCTCGACCAACATCACCGGAATGTCGTCGCGGATCGGGTACACGCGCCGGCACTGATCGCAGCGCAAACCAGTGCCGCCCGGAACAAGGCGCACCGGCGCGCGGTCGAGCGGACACACCAGGATTTTCAGTAATTCGGGCGAAATCGCCATACCGCCAGTCTAATCGAAATGGCCGCTAAGCAAACACGGCCGGGTCAAGATCGGCGAAGAAGCGATCGTGCAGCAGCCGCATGGCGCGCGGCACGTCGTCATCGTCGAGCACCATGCCGATGTTTATCTCCGACGCCCCTTGCGAAATCATGCGGATATTGATGTCGCCCAGGCAGGCGAAGACCTGGCCGGCCAGCCCCGGCGTATGGCGCAGGCTTTCGCCCACCAGGCACACGATCGCCCGCCGGCCCTCATAGCGCACATCGGCGAACTCGCCCAGCGCATCGGCGATTTCCGGCAGCATGGTCGTGTCGCCGACGGTGAGCGAAACGCTCACCTCCGAGGTTGACACCATATCCACCGGGCAGCGGTGCTGGGCGAAAACGTCCCAAATCGCTTTCAGGAATCCGTGCGCCTGCAGCATGCGTGTGGAGACCACGTCAATCACCGCCACGTTGCGCTTGCACGAAATGCACTTGAAGGGCGCGCGGGTGCGGGGCGCGCGCGTCGTCACCAGCGTGCCCGTCCGCTCCCCATCGGGCGCGCCGCTCGCCCAGTGGCGGCTGTTCAGTATCCAAACCGGAATCGCTTTCTGCATGGCCGGCAGCAGCGTCGCCGGATGCAGCACCTTGGCGCCGAAGTAGGCCAGCTCGGCCGCCTCATGGAACGAAATCACCTTGATGCGCCGCGCGCCCGAACAAACGCGCGGGTCGGCGGTGAGCATCCCGTCCACGTCGGTCCAGATCTCGATGCGGCGCGCGCCCAGCATCGCGCCCAGAATCGCCGCCGAAAAATCCGAGCCGCCCCGGCCCAAAGTCGTTCCGACCCCGGCCCGCGTGGCGGCTATGTAGCCGCCCAGCACCGGCACCGCGCCTTGCTCGATCGAGGGCGCAAGCCGCTCTTCCACCTGCCGTTGGCTCTCCGGCCACAGCGGCTGGGCATGGGTAAACTGATCGTCGGTAATGATAATCTGGCGCGCGTCCAACAGCGCCGCGCGTACGCCCGCGGCGAGCAGCGCCGTCCGCGCCAGCCAGGGCGAGAGGCGTTCGCCGAAGGCGAGCACCGCATCGCGCGTGCGGCCGGTGACTTCGCCCACCGCGGCAATGCCGCGCACCAAATCGCCCAGCGCGTTGAAGAGCGCGAGAATGGCCGCTTCGGCCTCTCCCGTCCGATCGCCACTCAGTTCCCCGAGTGCGTCCAAATGCCGCTGGCGCAGCGCGTCAATGCGTTCATCGGCCGAGGCGAGCTGGCCCTGCAGCGCGTACTCAGTCAACTCCACCAACCGGTCGGTCACGCCCGCCATCGCCGACACCACCACCACCGGTCGCTCGCCCGAGCGGTCGGCGACTATGGATGCCATGCGGCGCAGCGCTTCGGCGCTCTCTACCGACGTCCCGCCAAACTTCATCACCGTGGGCGCGGACGTGATTGATGCCTTCGACGTCACAGCCGTCCTTCGGCGCGCAGCAGTTCAGCGTTGAGCAGCGCCGCCCCGGCGGCGCCGCGCACCGTGTTGTGGCTGAGCACGGTGAACTTAAAATCGAAAATCGCGCAGCGCCGCAGCCGGCCGACGACAACGCTCATGCCCGCGCCCGCCTCGACATCAAAGCGCGGCTGCGGCCGGTCGGCGGCGGTGACCACCACAATCGGCGCCGCCGGAGCGCTGGGCAATCCCAGCGCCTGCGGGCGCCCGCTGAAGCTGCGCCAGGCGTGCGCCACCTCGTCCATCTCCGCCTTGCGGCGCAGCTTGACCGAGACCGAGGCCATGTGCCCATCCACCACCGCCACGCGATTACAATGCGCCGCCACCTGAAACGCCGCCGGCGCAATGCCCTCAGCCGTGAGGCGCCCCAAAATCTTCTGCGCCTCGCACTCCATTTTTTCTTCCTCGCCCGCGATATGCGGAACGACGTTGCCCAAAATGTCGAGGGACGCCACCCCCGGATAGCCGGCCCCCGAGACCGCCTGCATGGTCGCCGCGAACACGCTCTCGACGCCAAAGGCGCGCTCCAGCGGGGCGAGCGCCATGACCAATCCAACCGTCGAGCAGTTGGGGTTGGTCACAGCGAACCCGCCGCCGGCGCGGAAGCTGGCCTGGCGCTCGATCAGCGCCAGGTGATCGGGATTGCATTCGGGCACGACCAGCGGCACGTCCGCCACCATGCGCAGCGCGCTCGAATTGCTGATCACCGCGTGCCCGGCGCGCGCGAACGCCGGTTCCACTTCACGCGCCACCGCGGCGTCGAGCGCCGCGAAAACGATTTTCGCCCCGCAGCCCTCGGGCGTCGCCGGGCTCACCGGAAGCCTGGCGAAGCGCGCCGGCAACGCCGACGCCAGCCGCCAACGCGTGGCTTCGCCGTAACTTTTCCCCGAGGAGCGGTCGGAAGCGGCCAGCCACACCGGCTCAAACCAGGGGTGCGCGTCAAGCAGCGACAGCAGTCGCTGCCCGACTACGCCGGTCGCGCCGAGAATGCCAACCGGAGTTTTCGCCGTGCTGTTCGAAGCCGCCGCGCTCATCCAATACCGAGCGGCGAGGGAGCGGCCGGAGCCGGCGGAGCGCCCGGCGTCGGCGCCGATTGATCGCCGCCCAGCACGCGCTGCATGGCCGCGTCGTCAATCTTGATCTTGCCCGACTTGGTGAGCTGCGCCACCAGCGCGTCGGTGTAGGCGCCGAAGACGGCGTCGCGCTTCTTCTGCACCAGGCTCTGCGTCACCGTCACGCTCTGCGCCGCGAACTCGGCCGGCGTCGGCTCCGCCAGCGACACCAGCGAGTAGACCACCTGGTTATCGCCGTTCGCCGCCACCGGTCCCACTTCTCCCGGCTTCAGGGCGAACAAGGCGTCGGCAATGGTGGAGACCGGTCCGCCCTCGGCCAGCGATCCCGCGCGGGTTTGCGGCGCGCTCGTCTTGACCGCCAAATGCAGCCCCGCGGCCGCCGCCTTCAGGCCCTGTTTCTTGGCCGCGGCGTCGAGCGCCTGGGCCCGGCTCACCGCCAGTTGCTTCGCCTGCTCCGTCTTGAAGTCGGCGGTCACCGTGTCCTTCACCGCATCGAGCGGCTGCGGCCCGGGCGGGATCACCTGGTCCACTTTCGCCATGGCAAACCCCTGCGCCACCTTCACCGCGGGCGTGTCCCCGCCCGCGCTCGCCGAAAATACCGCGCTGGCAAAATCGGGGTTGACGCCAATGCCCGTCACCGGATCGGTGCGGCTGATGGGCGCGGTGGCGAAGTACTGCAGGTTCAACTGCTGCGCCACTTGCTGCAGCGGCGTCTTTTGCGCCATCTGCGCCGCCTGGTTCATGAGGTTCTGGGCCTTGTCCACCGCCTGATCCTTTTGCAACTGCGCCACGATCTGGTCATGCACCTCGGCCTCGGCCTGCACCCGCGCCGCGTCATGCGCCTCGACCTTGATGATGTGGAATCCGTATTCCGTCTGCACCAAGCCGCTGATCTGGCCCACCGGCAGGCTGAAGACGGCCTTCTCGAAGTTGGCCACCATCTGGTTCCGTTGCACATAGCCGAGCTCGCCGCCCAGCGAGGCGGTGGCGTCGTCCTGCGAATACTTCTTGGCCAGCGCGCCGAAATCGGCGCCCTTGGCCTGCACCTGGCGCAGCACGTCCTCGGCCTTGACCTTGGTGGCCGCAATCTCCGCCGGCGTCGGGCTCTGGCTCGGGTACTTCAGCAAAATATGCGCCGCCTTGACCTGCTCGGGATGGGTGTAGTTGGCGATGTTCTGGCGGTAATACAGGTCCACCGCGCTTTCGGGAATCTTGATCCCGGCGCCGATCTGCGCTTCGTTGGCGAGCACCACCTCGAGCTTGCGGCGCTCGGGCGAATTGTAGTTGGCCTTGTGCTGCTGATAATAAGTCTCGAGCGCTTGCGGCGTGACCTGAACCTGGCTCTCAAGGTCGGTGGGCTTGATCACCACGTAATCAACGACCGCCTTCTCGTTGTCCTTCATGAACTGCTGCCGCACTTCGGCATCGCTCACCCGAACCGGGTCGGTGACCAGGTTGTAAATCTTGTTGGCCATCAAATCCTGGCGCAGCTGCTCCTGGAACTGGCCCAGCGTCATCTGCAACTGCGCGATCATCTGCGCCGCCTGATCGTCGCCCACGTACTTGCCGCCCGGATAGAGCTGCGGCGCCTGCTGTTCGGCCGCCTGCACGATCTCCGCATCGGTGGGCGCCATGCCCATCCGCCGCGCCTGGTCGGCGAGCGCCTGTTCAATCACCAGGTTCTTAAGAATCTGACGCCCGTACATGGGCGCAAGCTGGGTCGGAATCTGCTGCACTTGCTCGATCCGCGCCAACTGCGTGGTCAAATCCTGGCCGGTGATGGCCGTTCCGTTGACCGTGGCCACCGTCTGTTGATTGAGGGGCGTGTTGGTGTCGGCGCCGTTCCCGCTGGGGATCAGGTACAACACCATCGAGATGCAGATGACAACGAGGAAACCCCCGAGCAGAAACCGGACGACCGTATCGCGCCGGCGAAAAAAGTTCAGCATTTCAGAAAACTCCGTTGGGGCCGCGCCTCGGGTCCAACTTTCGAACCAGCGCAGCCGTCTAATTATAGCCCGTCAATCTACTTATGCGGCGTGGCCGGAGCAGGCGCCGTCGCGGGGTAGAGATTACGGCATACATCGGGCTGGTGTGGGGGGCGTTGCGCCGCCGCCCGGTCGGACTGGAAAGTCTGCCACTGCTCGGGGGTAAAAATCGCGTGTAGCTTGTCCAGTTCCTGTTCCCGAATGGGCGCATACGCGTCCCGCTCCTGCTTTCTGACTTGGTTGTACTCGTCGCAAATCTTCGCGTATTGCGGCCGGAACAGTAGATGATTGGCGTGATTGCGCGCGCTGACGTCGCTCAGCACCGCCTCTACCTGTGGCACCTGTTGCGGTGTGAGCTTGACGCGCTTCTGCAGAACTTGGATAAATGGCTGGTGCTTGTGGGGAAAGTACTTCGCCTGCAATCCCGGCCACGCCCAAACCATGCCGCCGATTCCGGCCGACAAGCCCAGGGCAAATACAACCACCAAAATCACCGTGCTGGAAAAGCTGCGGGGCATAAAAAGTTCCGTGAAGGCGTTTAGTGGCGCACCCCCAAAATATCTCCCACATCCTGTGACGACAAATCGGTCGCGGTCATCACGCTGGCCACCGCCGGCACCTCGGGCGCGTTCAACGCCGCGTAGGCAGCGCTCGCCGCCAGCACCGGTTGCGGCGTCCGCGTATACGTCAGCCCGCCGACCAGCAAAATCAGCGCCACCACCGCCACCATGTAGGGCAGCAGATACCGGAAGCTGCGCGACAGCGCCGAATCCCAAGCCTGCTCCGAAGCGCGATGAATCGAGGCCCACACCGCGCTCATCAACGGCGGCGTCACCGTCACCTCGCCCGCCTGCAACACCTGGCGCGACCACCGCTCGAGGGCGGCGAATTCGGCGCAGCCGGCGCACGCCGCTAAGTGGCGTTCGACCGTCACGTCCTCCACCGATCGCTCAATCCGCGTCCGCATCTCGTCACATTGGGATTTGCTATGCATGACTGTGGCCCCGCAAACTCTTGGTGTACAGATTCAGCATCCGCTTGCGCGCACGGAACAACGCCACTTTCACCGCCGACACACCCATGTGCGTCACCTGCCCGATTTCGTCCAAAGACATCTCCTGCATTTCCTTCATTACCAGCAGCATACGATCACGCGGCTTGAGCGCGAGCAATAATTTTCCCGCCAGGTCGCTCG
>JANWLQ010000053.1 GCA_025450725.1 Terriglobales bacterium | reverse complement strand
CGATATGTACACTCTTTCACTCTCTCGCTCCCTCCACGACGCTCGTGCGATCCCGATCGTTCTGATCGGGGGCGGTTTGCTCGTCGATAGCCGGCGCCGCCGTTTTCGCGGCCAGCGCTGAAGGCAGGGCGCCCCCAATCACCCAACCGTAGAACCGGCCCGAAGCCGAGCCGAGGTGTCCACCTTCGGTCATGGCGACCAGTTCGTCTATGACCTGCGCTGCCTCAAGCCCGGCATCGGCGAGCGGGACGTTCAGCTTGGAACGCAGCGCGGCCTTATCGGAGGTCGCCGCGACGGAACGGGTATCAAGCCCATCGAGCCAGGCGTTGGCGTGCTTGACCGCGCGATCCAGCGCTGAATTCATCTTACAGCCGGCGGTATTCCTTGCGGGCGCCGGGGCTTGCCGGCGCGCCCACACCTTGCTTGCGGACGACGATGTGGCGGTCCCGGCCGATGCCTTCGCTTTCGCTGGTCAGCCCGGCGTTGGCCTGCAGCGCCATGTGTACCGTGCGCCGGTCGCGCGAATGCATGGGCGCGAACTCGTACGGCACGCCGGTCTTGAGTACGCGCTCGGCCGCGAGCTGGGCCAACGCCCGCAATTCCTGCACCCGCAATTGACGGCGGCTTTGGCAGTCGAAAACGAGCTTGTGGTGTTCGTCGGGTCCCAGGCGCAGCGTCTCAAACGCCAGGTGTTCAATGCCGCGCAGCAACTCGCCGTCGTCCTCCAGCACCAGGCTGGCGTCCGGGCCGCTGAAGTCCACGATCAGTTCCGGCGTTTCGCCGGCCGGGTCGGGCGGGGGGGAGATAAGGCGGTAGGAAAGTTGAAAGCCGCCTTCGCGCAGCAAGGGGTCCAAAAATTCACGCAGTCGCCCACCAATTCGCGTTTCTAGTGTTTCCGCCAAAATGATCTCCCTGTCTGTCGCTTGATTTTGTCAGCCTTGACTTATGATTTGCTGCTGATGGCTTTCTTCTTTTTTCCCGCTTCGATCGCCGCCACCTTGGCCACCGCCGCGTCATTGTAGGTGCGGTTCGCCACCACCTGCTGGCCGATGCCGATGGCCATGCTGAACAAATAATATAGGTTCACGCCGCTGGGCAGGTAAAAAAATATGTAGCCCATGAACACCGGCATGAGCCATTTCATCATCTTCATCTGCCGCGGATCCGTCCCCGGCGAGGTGGGCATGAACTGCATCGAGAAGAACTGCACGATCACCAGGCCCACCGGCAGAATGTACAACGGATCCTTGGCCGACAGATCGTGGATGTAGCCGATCCAGGGCGCATGGCGCAGCTCGATGGCGTACTCCAGCACGCGCCAGAAAGCGTAAATGAGCGGCAACTGGATCAGCATAGGCAGGCATCCGCCCAGCGGATTGGCGCCGTGCTCGCTGTACAGCTTCATCACCTCGCTCTGCGCTTCCTGCCGGCGCGGATCCCGCATGCCGTACTTCTTCGCTTTGGCGTTGAGTGCGTTTACCTTGGGCTGCAGCGCCAGCATGATGGCCTGGCTCTTTTGCGCCTTCATCTTCAACGGGAAGGTCGCCATGGTGATGACGAAGGTGATGAAGATAATTACCCAGCCGTAGTTGTGGATCCAGTGGGTGTAGGTCCAGTTCATCCACAGAAACAGCGGGTCGGCGACGAAGCTAAACCAGCCGAAATCAACCAGGCCGCGCAGCGCCGGATCCACGCTCTTGAGCAGATCAATCTTCTTGGGTCCCACAAAGAGCGCGGTGTCGTTGGTTGCCCCGTCGGAGACGGCCAGCCCGATCGTGTCCACGTCCTTGTCGCTGGTGGAGTTGCCGCTCGCATCCACCAGCTTGGGACGGTAGGTGGTCTTGAGCGTGGTGACGGCCAGCGTTGGGTCGTCGGCGGGCAGGAAGACAGCGGTGAAGAATTGGTCTTCCAGGCCGACGAAATGGAACTGACCCTGGTGAACGGCGCCATTCTGCACCTTTTTAACCGAGAACAGATCAACGCTGGTCGGGGTGGATTGCAGAAGCTGCTCGGTGTTGAAATCTCCGGGAACGGCGCGATCGCCGAACGCGCCCTGCCAGGCAAGCGCCACCGGAACCGGTTGGCCGTTGCGGGTGACACTGCTCTTGACGCGCGCGACGTAGCTCTGGTCGAAGCGCAGCGTCTTGTGCGCCACCAGTGTCCCGTCCGACCATTGGAAGTCCACCGTCTGGGTGCCATCCGCCGCCGTCGTCGTCTTCACTGTATAGAGCGCCCGGTCAAGCTGCTCCCGCAACGAGGTGTCGGATACCCAAAAATCCAGCGGAAAGCCGGCCTTGGCCGCAAAACCGGGATCGACGAAATCAAGCGGCTTTCCAGCGTCGTCCTTATATTGAGTCAGCACCCACGTGCGCGCGCTGGCGCCGTGGTTGCTGAGCACGACGTGGAACACCGGTGTATTGATCGTCACCAGTTGTTCCTGGGCCGCGCTCACGGTTGCGGCGCCGGTTGCGGCGGCCGAGTGCCGTGGAACAGCGGCCGCAGCTGGCGCGGGTGCGATTTTTGGGGGCGCGGCGGCGGGGGTTGGCGCCTGCGGTGCCGGGCTCGTGGTCGCCGCTGGAGTCGTCACCGGTGCCGGCGGGAGGCCTGTTTTTTTCGAAAGGTAGGGCAGAACCGTGACAAACAGCAGCACCGCCAGCGCAAACGCCATCAAGAGACGGCGTTCAAAATGCGGGTCTTCGTTTTGTGGATTCCAATCCATTAAGCGTGATGATGATGGCGGTGGCCCGGAACCGGGTCGAAGCCGCCGACGTGAAAGGGATGGCAGCGCAGCAGCCGCCGCAGCGCCATCCAACTCCCGCTGAGCGCGCCGAAGCGCTCAATGGCGCCCATGGCGTATTCGCTGCAGGTGGGCGAGAACCGGCACGCCGGCGGCAGCCAGGGCGAGACCACGGCCTTGTAGGCGTGGAGCAAAAAAAGGAGCGCGGATTGGGGAAGGCGCTTCATCAACTTTTCACTGTCGCCCGGCGCACCAACTCGGCCAACTCGCCCGCCAGCAATTGGAAATCGGCATGGGCGACCGAGGGGCGCGGATTGATGACCACGTCGAACCCGGTGCCCGGCGCCTGGTTCACGCAATAACGGCGCAGCATTTCGCGGGTGCGGCGGCGGATGCGGTTGCGCTCGACCGCCCCCCCCAGCTTGCTGGAAACGGTGATGCCGAAGCGCGGCGCGAGGCCCGCGCTGGGCACGGCGAAAAGGGTGAAATGAGGCGACGAACGGCGCATTCCATGATCGTAGGCGGCGCGGATATCCACACGGCGGAGCAGCCGGCGCGACGGCGGCCAGGCTGCCGCCCCGACCGTGCTGGCGGAGCTGGGGTTAATCGCGGTAACCGGCGGTGACGGCAACCCGCTTCCGACCCTTGGCGCGACGCCGGGAGAGCACGGCCCGTCCATTCTTGGTCTCCATGCGGGTGCGGAATCCATGGGTTTTGCTGCGGCTGCGGCGGTTGGGTTGAAAAGTTCTCTTGGGCATAGTGTACTGTCTTCCGCGACGGCTGCGCAGGGTTGGCAGGGAGCAACGGACAAGAATTATTATAGCGCAAATTTTTTTTCAACTCTTCGTTCCAAACGCCGGAGTGTGTGAGATGCTAGCAGCCGGTTCGGTCACTCTCCGCATGGCTTCACCCACTCCCAAGTCGCAATCG
Source organism: Terriglobales bacterium (assembly GCA_025450725.1). GTDB lineage: Bacteria > Acidobacteriota > Terriglobia > Terriglobales > SCQP01 > SCQP01. The sequence continues at coordinate 29,952 of JANWLQ010000053.1, read as the reverse complement.
ACCCAGAAAACTCAGTTTCCCTGGGATGACATTTTGGGGGAGATTCGCAAGACGGTCAATCCGCACCGCTTCAACCTTTGGCTGCGGCCCACCCGTCAGGAAAGTTTGGAGAACGGCAAGCTCACCATCAGCGTGCCCTCGACCGAGCTGCAGCCCTGCGCGGAGAAGTTCAAGCCCCAGATCGAATCGGCCATCCGCCGCCTGCGCCTCGATGATTCCGTGAAAACCGTGGATGTGGTTGTCTCCGCGCCTGCGGTCGCCCCCGCTCCCGCCGCCGCCCCCGCCCATGATCATTTGCCGGGAACTTCGCTGCCCGAACGTGCGCGCTCGGACCGCCCGGTGCAGAAGCGCTTCGATTTCGACACCTCCTCGCTCAAGCCCGACTACACCTTCGATAACTTTGTCGTCGGCGATTCCAACAAGTTTGCCCAGGCGGCTGCCGTTGCCGCCGCCGAACGGCCCGGCGAGGCCTACAACCCACTATTCCTCTATGGCGGCGTGGGAATGGGTAAGACCCACCTCATGCACGCGATCGGCCACAAGGCCAAGGAACGCGGCGCGCACATGCGCATCGAGTACATTACCGCCGAGGTCTTCACCAATGAAATGATCGGCGCGCTGCGGCATGACGGCATGATCGCCTTCCGCGATCGTTTCCGGTCGGTCGACGTGCTGCTCATTGACGACATCCAGTTCATCGCCAACAAGGAACGCATTCAGGAGGAGTTTTTCCACACCTTCAACGCGCTGTACGGCGCCGGCAAACAGGTGGTGATATCAAGCGACCGTCCGCCCAAGGAACTTTCGCAGCTCGAGGAGCGCGTGCGTTCCCGTTTCGCCATGGGCATGATCGCCGACCTGCAGCCGCCGGATCTGGAAACCCGAACCGCGATCCTCATGGAAAAGGCGCAGATCGAGCGCGACAAGCGGCCCGACACGCTGGAACTAAACGCCGAGGTGGCCAGCTTCGTGGCCTCGAAAATCAAGAGCAACGTGCGCGAACTCGAGGGCGCCATGGTGCGCCTCCTCGCCTACTGCGCCCTTAAGGGATTGCCGGTCAGCATTCCCAGCGCCCAGGAGGCGTTGCGCAACCTTCTCGACCAGCAACAGCGCAAGCTCGACATAGAAATTATTGCCAAGGCGGTGGCCGAGGCCTTCAACCTGCGCGTGGCCGACCTGAAGGCGCGCAACAATTCCAAGCAGATCGTTTTTCCCCGCCAGGTGGCCATGTATCTGACCCGGCAGATGATTGATGTGTCGCTGCCCGAAATCGCGCGCTTCTTCGGCGGCAAGCACCACTCGACCGTGATTCACTCCATCCGCAAGATCGAACAGGAGCGGCAGTCGAATCAGACCCTGGCCCGCACCCTCATCCGGCTGGCGGAGCAGTTGAACTAGTTTTCAGTTTCAAGTTTCGAGTATTGCGCCGCGTATGATGGAACCGTGCGCCCTCGTCCGGTTTTCCTTTCCGCCATTTGGTGCGATCTGGTGATGCTCAACTTCGAGGCGGATCCGGATGCATTGCAGCCGCTGGTCCCCGCCGGGACTGAGTTGGATGCATGGCAGGGCCGGGTCTATATCAGCCTCGTCGGCTTTCAGTTTCGCGACACCCGCGTCCGCGGAATTCCAATCCCATTCCATCGCGACTTCGAGGAGGTCAACCTGCGCTTCTACGTGCGCCGCGCCTTGAACGGTACTGAGCGTCGAGGCGTCGTTTTCGTCAAGGAATTGGTCCCGCGCCGTGCCATCGCGTGGACCGCGCGCTGGTGTTACAACGAGAACTATGTGCGTGTACCTATGGCGCGGGAGAGTATGCCGGTGCCCGACGGTTCGATGATCGCCTACTGCTGGCGGCACCGCGGCGAACGATACGCCATGGGCGCCACCCGCTGCGGCGCCGGACGAATTCCGCCGCCAGACTCGCTGGCGGCATACATAACGGAACACTATTGGGGATACGTTCGTCGCCGCGACGGCTCCGCTTCGGAATACCAGGTCGAGCATCCCCGCTGGACCGTTTGGGAAGGCCAGAGCCCGATCCTGCAGGGTGAAATGGAACCGCTATATGGCCGCCGTTTCGCAGCGGCACTGGCCCATTCTCCGGCGAGCGCATTCGTGGCCGGCGGATCCGCAATTCTCGTCCGCTCCGCTGGGACTTTTGCACCGACGCCGGTCGTTTAACGACTCGCGGTCGCAGAATTCGACCACGCGGTTTTCGGCGCAGTACACGCCTTCTTCGCGGCGGGTGTTGATGAAGGCGCAGTGGCCGCCGTACGGAGTGGGAGCGAACTGGACGGCCGGATTCGCCGCCAGCACGGCGCGCGAAGCCGGCGTAATTGACGATGAAGGGTTCATCCTCGGCATGCAGGATCAGGGTGGGGACGCGGATATTCGCCAGCACCCGGGCGGCGCCGGCGCGATGGTAGTAGTCGTCGGCGTCTCGGTAGCCAGTGAAGGGGGCGGCAATCGCATCGTCAAATGCGCGCACGGATCCAACCGTCGGTAGGCGTTCCACCGGGTAGCGGCACGGCGGCCCTGTGCTTGCGCTTTTTCCAGCAGCGTGCTACAAGTTGCTTGCAGCAACTTTCCTCTAATCTATTTTGTTGAGAACTCGGTCCTCGTAACAATTAGAGCCCTTGATCGTGCAGGTGATGCACTTGAGGTAAATGCGGCGGGCAAGGCGTTGAGGGTCCTGCCATGGCGATCGCAGTCGGCCGCGCTAACCGCATCGGCGCTCACAAACTGATCACGAATTCTGTACATTACGAGCGGAACTGTATTGGATTTGCTCCGAGACAAAATGCAGGGGAACCGACGCACCGAAATGAGGACCAAATATGCAATGCATGTCGAATTCATTAAAATTGCGGGGTTCGGCGGTCGCGACCCTCATCTTGCTCATGGCGTTTTCAGCCGACCTTTATTCGCAGAATGCCTCGGGGCCGCCCCTAAGCACGGCGGTGGTAAAGTGGGTGTGTGCGCGATCCGGGCGAGGTGGGGATTGTTTGCCCGGCATCAGAGATCCATTACGGACAGACCCGGTACGATTGTCATGCGGATTCTGCACAGTGCGAGGTTTGATCTCTAAAGCGTATGGAGTGTTTGGCGAGCAGATTCAAAATGCACCCGACTGGATTGGGCAAGACCGCTATCAGGTCGAAATCAAATCTGACTCGCCTGCAAGCGATTCCGAAATGACGGGCCTCTTGCGCTCCGTTCTCGAAAACGCATTCGCCCTGCGGGTACATCGCGAGCAACGGGACAGCGCCGCCTATGCGCTGGTCATTGGCAAGAGCGGGCCAAAATTTCATGCTACGACAGCAGGCAGCACGCCCACAACTGTTTTTGCGCCTGGGCATATAACATTCGGCTCCGTCACGGCTCTAGTGAGTTATTTGAATCAGAGGTATTACGCGTTTCATGGCAGCGCTGTAGATCGTCCCATTGTTGACAATACTGGCTTGGGCGGAGCCTATGAAATCGGACTTGATGTTTCTTCTGAGGCTGCGCCGGACGGCCCGCCTCTAATGGCGTTAGTTAAGGAGCAACTTGGCCTGGACTTTGTTCCAGCGAACAGTAAAATTGAATACCTAAGAGTAGAGAACATAGCCAAGTTGGCGACGACATGGACGTCAAATTAAAAAACATAAGTACCATGAAGGCCGCCAAGTTGTTCACGTTGCGATCGATCTCACGCTTGCTCCTGCTCGGAGTGGTATTGGCCTATGCGGTGGTACGGGTGTGGCAAGCGCCCGATTCGAATGAAACTGCTGCCACCTGGAACCGAGCTCCCGGCCATTACCGCGTATAGCCGGGAACACCGGAGCCGAATGGAAATACAGCCGCACCGCTGCGTCGTAATTCACTACGTCTCGGGGAATCGCCCTTACTGCCGAAAAGAGTTGCCGCAATGGCAGCGTCTGGTTAAAACATCGAGAGCTGACGGGTGCGGAACACTGACGATCGTTCCTGATGCTGGCGATGCAAGTAGCGCCACCTATGACGAAAAGAGCAGCACTCCAATCGTATTCATCCCCCTGTGGTGGGCGACGTTAGCACGATTGCAGATAACGCCGACTACGATTCTCCTGGACGCAAACGGGGCATGCTCGATGAGATCCCTCCAGGTTCGCTGCGAAGGCGCTTTCTCGGGCGGCGACAATGCAATAAGGCAGATTCGGTTTCGGGCGGCAATCCGAAACATTATTGGAGGCATTGGCGGCGCCACTCGCGGTCGCAGAATTCGACCACGCGGTTTTCGGCCCAGTACACGCCTTCTTCGCCGCGGGCGTTGATGAAGGCGCAGTGGCCGCCGTGCGGAGTGGGAGCGAACTGGATGGCCGGATTCGCCGCCAGCACGGCGCGCGAAGCCGGCGTAATGACGATGAAGGGGTCATCCTCGGCGTGCAGAATCAGGGTGGGGACGCGGATATTCGCCAGCACCCGGGCGGCGCTGGCGCGATGGTAGTAGTCGTCGGCGTCGCGGTAGCCGGTGAAGGGGGCGGTAATCGCATCGTCAAATGCGCGCACGGATCCAATCGTCGGCAGGCGTTCCACCGGGTAGCGGCCTGGAGAGCGACCGGCGTTGCGGCGAAGGCGGCGCTTGAGGTTTTCCAGAAAGCGGCGCTCATAAAAATAATTCACTTTCCGGTGCAGAGCGTCGGCCGAGGCGGCGAGATCGAGGCAGGGGGAAACTGCGGCGACCGCAACCAAAGGCGGGGCGCTCACGCCACCGGCACCGCGTTCGCCGGCGTACTTCAATACCAGGTTGCCGCCCATAGAGAAACCGATGATGGCGACGGCGCTCACCAGCGGCCGCGAGGCCAGCCAGGCAAGCGCTTGCCCGACATCGTCGCTGACGCCGGAATTGTACAGTGTTGCGCAGCGGATTTCCGAATCGCCGCAGCCGCGCACGTTCATGCGCACCACATGCCAGCCGCGAACCAGTGCGGCGGCGGCGGTGGTGAGCATGTAGCCCGCTTCGCTCGATCCCTCCAGGCCATGGACCAACAGCAGAGCCGGGGCGGCGCCGCGCTGCCAATGGCTGCGCAGCAGAAGATCGACCGGCCCCTCCGGACCGGTCTCCACCCGCAGCCAGTCCTCGTGCGCGGGCGGGAGATCGATGCGCCGCGAGCGCAGGAAGGAGTAGACGGTGCTGGCGTGCCCGTTCCGCAGCCACCAGGGCGGGTTGAATACTGTGGACAATACTAGATCGCCGCGGCCAATGCAGCCACCCGCGCCGCCTGGGCGCGAACCTGAGCGACCGCGGTGCCGCCGGGCAGATCGCGTCGCGCGACCGATTGTTCATCCGAGAGCGCGGCGACCTGGGCCATGTCGAGACCGGGGGAGAGCGCGTCCATCTCGGCCTGGGTAAAGCCGCGGAAGTCGCGGCCCTGCCGCTGGGCGGCGGTGATAATCGCGCCCACCGCGCCGTGGGCGTCGTGAAACGGCACTCCGGAGGCCACCAGAAGGTCGGCCAGGTCGGTGGCCAACAGCGCCGGATCGGCGACCGCGGCCGCGGCGCGGGCGGCATCCACCTCGGTGGTGGCGACCACGCCGCGCGCGATTTGCAGGCAGGCAAGCGCCGTGTCGACAGCATCGAAGACGGCTTCCTTGTCCTCCTGCAGGTCGCGGTTATAGGCCAGCGGCAGCCCCTTGAGCAGTACAAGCAACTGCGTGATGTGGCCGATCTGGCGCGCGCTCTTGCCGCGGATCAACTCCAGCGCGTCGGGGTTTCGCTTCTGCGGCATCAGGCTGCTGCCGGTGGAATAACCATCGCCGGGAATGAGCCAGCCAAATTCCGAGGACGCATACAGGATCCAGTCCTCGGCGAAACGTGAAAGATGCACCCCGAGCAGGCTCAGCGCGAATACCGTCTCCACCGCAAAGTCGCGGTCGCTAGTGGCGTCGAGACTGTTCTGGGTGAGGGCGGTGAAGCCGAGCGCCTGGGCGGCGCGGTCCCTGGCGCCTGAAAAGGGGGAACCGGCGAGCGCGCCGCTGCCCAGCGGGCAGACGTCCATGCGGCGCGCGGCGTCGGCCAGACGTTCCCGGTCGCGGAGTAGCATTTCGGCGTAGGCCAGCGCGTGGTGGCCGAGCGAAATCGGCTGGGCGCGCTGCATATGGGTGTAGCCCGGCATCAGCACTGCGGCGTGTTCGTCAGCGAATCCGGCCAGCGCGGCCACCAGCCTGCCTAGGCCTTGCTGCAATGCGGCGTGGGCATCGCGCAGGAAAAGCTTGAGGTCGAGCGCCACCTGCTCGTTCCGGCTGCGCCCGGTTTGCAGCTTCCGCGCCGCCGCCCCGGCCATGGATTCGAGGCGCTCAAAGACATAGGTGTGCACATCCTCCACGTCGGGTTGCATGTCCGGCGGCTCGGCAAACTCGGCCTCGAGCTGATCGAAGGCCCAGGCCAGCGACGCGGCTTCACCATCATTGAGCACGCCGGCGCGGTGCAGACCCTCGGCATGGACACGCGAGCCCCGCACGTCGGCCTGTGCCAGGCGACGGTCGAAATCGAACGACGCCGAGAAGTGCTCGAAATCGCGGTCGGCCGGCTGCTCGAAGCGTCCGCCCCAGAGCTTCACTGGCGCTCCCGTGCGAGCAGTGCCTGCATCTTGATCGGCAGCCCGACGATGTTGATGAAGCCTTCTGCGTCCTTCTGGTCGTACAGCTCACCCATGGTGAACGAAGCCAGCGTGTCGGAGTAAAGCGACTGCGGCGACGTGCGCCCCGCAACCAGCGCGTGCCCCTTGTGCAGCTTCAGCCGGACCTCGCCGGTGGCCTGCGCCAGGGCGCGATCCATGAAGGCGTCGAGTGCCTCCCGCAGCGGAGTGAACCAGAGGCCGTTGTACACCAGGCGCGCGTACTCGAGCCCCAACTGCTGTTTCATCTCCGCCGTCGAGCGGTCCACGGTGAGTGCTTCGATTTCACGCTGCGCGGTGACCAGCAGCGTGCCGCCGGGGGTTTCATAGGCGCCGTGCGATTTCATGCCGACGAAACGGTTTTCGACCAGGTCAATGCGGCCGATGCCGTGTTCGCCGGCGCGCTGGTTGAGCAGTGTGAGCAGTTCGACCGCGGGCAGTCGCTTGCCGTTCACCGAAACCGGCGTACCTCGCTCGAAGCCGATCGTCACGTACTCGGGCTTCTCCGGCGCGTCCGTGATCGAGCGCGTCAGCAGCCACATGTCCTCCGGCGGTTCAAGCGAAGGATCCTCCAGTGCGCCGCCTTCGTGGCTGATGTGCCAAATGTTCTGGTCGCGGCTGTAGATCTTGGCCACCGTCTGCTCGATCGGCACATTGTGCTCGCGGGCGTAGGCGATGGCATCCTCGCGCGACCGGATATCCCACTCGCGCCAGGGCGCGATGACTTTTAGCTCCGGCGCCAGCGCCTTGTAGGTGAGTTCGAAGCGTACCTGGTCGTTGCCCTTGCCGGTGCAGCCATGGGCCAGCGCCTGGCATCCCGTCGCCAAGGCCACCTCCACCTGCTTTTTCGCGATGATCGGACGCGCCATCGACGTGCCCAGCAAATACTTGTAGTCGTACACGCAGCCGGCGCGCAGCGTGGGCCAGATGTAGCCGGTGATGAATTCGCTCACCAGGTCGGCCACCACGACTTCATCGGCGCCGGTGGTAAGCGCCTTCTGGCGCATGCGGTCGTAGTCGTCGCCCTGGCCGACATCGCCAATGACCGCGACAATTTTTGCACCGCGGTAATGTTCCTTCAACCAGGGAATGATGATGGACGTGTCGAGACCGCCGGAATAGGCAAGGGCGATTTTTAGGCTCATGGTGTGGGTCGTGTTTTATGGTTGCCGAGGATGAGCGCGGCCAGAATGGCTTTCTGGGCGTGCAGCCGGTTTTCGGCTTGTTGATAAACAAGGGAAATGTCGGAGTCAATGACGTCCACCGCGACCTCCTGCCCGCGGTGCGCGGGCAGGCAGTGAAGGAAGCGGGCCCCGGGACGGGCGCGCTTCATCAGCGCCTGGTTGACCTGGTACGTTGCGAAGTCGCGCGCGCGCTGCGTCTGCTCCGCCTCCTGTCCCATGCTCGCCCAGGTGTCGGTGTAAACCGCGTGCGCGCCGCGTAGCGCCGCCTGCGGCTTATGGCTGAACTCGAGCTTGGCGCCCGAGCGCTTTGCCATCTGCTGCACCCGGTGCACGACGCCCGCATCCGCCTCATAGCCGACCGGCGTCGCCACCGACATGGCAATACCCGCCAGCGCCGCTGCTTCAAGCAACGAGTGCAGCGTGTTGTTGCCATCGCCGACATAAGCGAGCTTAATGCGCGGATACTCCTCGAAAGTTTCGCGCAGCGTGAGGAAATCGGCCAGAGCCTGGCAGGGATGGCTGAAATCGCTGAGGCCGTTGATCACCGGTACATTACTGGCCTTGGCCAACAGTTCGATGGATTCGTGGCCGAAGGTGCGGGCTACGATGGCGTCCATCCACAACTCGAGGTTGCGGGCGACATCCACGATGTCCTCGCGCTCGCCCAAGGGCGACTCCGAGAAGTCGAGAAAAACCGCGTGCCCGCCCATCTCCTGCATAGCGACATCAAACGTCACCCGTGTGCGCAGCGATGGCTTTTCGAAAATCATGGCCAGGCCGCATCCGCTCAGCAGGTCGCGGTAGCGCCCGGGGTGGACCTTGATGTCGGCGGCAAGATCGAGCAGCGCCAGGAACTCCTTGCGGCTGAGGTCGGCGAGGTTGATCAGATCGCCGGTGGCGAGGCGCGGCAGCCGCGGCGCCGGGACGCCGCCATAGGGCAGCGTGGCGCGCGTCGCATGGTGGTTGCCAATGGTGGGATTGAGCAGATTGGTCTTCACAAATTTATCCTTTGCGCGCGAGCGCTTCGCGCAGGCGGCGTTCGACCAGGCCGCGGCGGCGGGCATCTTCACAAATGACGAGAACCGTGTCGTCGCCGGCCAGCGACCCGGCGAGCTCGGGCCAGCCCGCGGCGTCGAGCGCGGCGCCCACAGTCGCGGCCGCGCCGGCGGCGGTCTTGACCACCAGCAAATTGCCGGCGCGGCGTAGGTCGCGCACGAACTCGGCCAGGATGTGCTCGCTATGGCTGATGGCGGCCGTCGTGCCAGCCCCGGTTTCGCCCGCCGGCGCCACCGCCTCAACCCCGCCCAGGCCGACGTAGCCGGCCGGGGTCTTCACCAACCCCAACTCCTTGAGGTCGCGCGAAAGCGTGACCTGCGTGGTCTCCACGCCGGCGCGGTGCAGCGCCAGCGCGAGCTCGGCCTGCGAGCGCAGCGGACGTGCGCGCAGCAGCTTGCGGATCTGTTCGTGCCGGAAAGTTTTACTCACAGTGAATAATTATTCGTCGAATGAATATTTAACCGCAACCTGCCGCGGCTTGTCAATGGTTGTTTTGAGCGAGCGGAGGTTGCCGGGGTGCGCTATGGGTCCGCCCACGACACCGCGGCCACGCTGCGCGAGCAGCTCGCCGTGCAGGGGTGGTCGTAATTCCGAAGGGCGGCCAGCTGTCGTGAATCGAATTCCGCCGCACCTTCGATCCCATCTCCACGGAGATGGCCGCAGGCCGGGGTCCCCAGAACCGTCTTGGGCCGATCAGATGGATGATCCAATCAGACGTCTTAACGTCGTCGGTCATCCCATTGTGTTCGGAGAATTGCTGCTCGGCAAACGGAGCCAAGGGCTTCTCGAACGCTATGCCGCCATCCCCTGGCTATCGGTGGCATCCCATGATGGCGTTGTGGCCATGGTCCGCGCCCGCCGCTTGTCCGATATGGGTTTGGGCTGGGTAGATTCCCACCTGCTGGCGTCCAGCCTGGCGAGTGGGACGCCCCTCTGGACTGTGGACAACGCCCTGGCTGAAGCCGCCCGCAGTCTGGGTACCTCTTGGGCGCCTGCTCATTGACGTTGGATGGAGACGAGGAGGATTTCGCGGGTGTCGCCTTGGCGGCGGGTGGCGCGAATTCGGTCGAGGTACTCGAGTAGAGGGATGGCGTGCTTGCGGGTGAGGCCGGTCCAATCCTTGAAGTCAGTCACCGTGAATCGCGGATGCGTCGCACGCTGCTGCGCCAGGCGCTGGTGCAGCGCCTCCACCGCTTCACGATGGACGAACAGGCCAGGTTGGCATTCGATCAACGCGCCCTCGCGGGCGAGCGAGGCGACGATGCCGCGAGCGCGCGCGAAGTCCTCTGCGAAATTGGCGAGAGCTGCCGGCAGCGTCGCAATCGTCAAGCCCGAGGCGCGGAAATGATCCTCGATTTTTCGCCGGAGCGCGGTTGCGCCCTCTGCGGGCTGCGGGCTGTGGCTGGCGAGCGCGATGCGCCCGGCCGCGACCGCCTGCACAACACCTGAGGCGGTGAGCCGCTCGATGGCGACCGCCGCCCAGTGCGGCGGAAGGAATGGCTCGAACAATTCCAGTGCGGCGCCTGTCTCGTTCGGTTGCGCGGCATGAAAAGCCGCCAGAGCGGCTTGAATCCGCGCCTCGGCCGCGGCCATGACGCGACCGGGCATTACCCCCTCAGGGCGGCGGGAAGTGACGACCTCCCCGCGATGGGCGAGCCTTGTGAGGCGCGCGCGGAGGTCGTCCGTTCTTTGGCCGAGCGCCGCGACCAAATCGGCGACTAACAATCCTGCGCTGCCGGCCCGCTCGATGCGGATCAGCAGCGCCTCGTCGTCATCTGCCGCCGCAAGCTTGTGCAACGTGGCGGCGACAGTTTCAAAGCTCGCCGTCCGGTGGGCCGGCGCATGTGGCTCCACCACCACGCCGCCGCCCATCGTAAGCGGAGGTGAAAGCTGGCGCAGTATGAATCGATCACCGCAAGCGGCCGCCACCGGCTGCTGGAATCGAAGCTGGGCGGCGCGCCCGTCCCGTTCCAATCGAACCACGGTGGCGATTCGCTCGGCGGCCTGCCAATGAAAATAGGCACGGTCGCGCCCTTTCAGCTTCGCCTCGGGAAGCAGGTCGAGAAGAACATCAACTTGCAGGCTGGCGCGGTACACGCCCCGCTCGGCCAGTACATCGCCGCGCGACAATTCGCCCGCCTCGGCTCCGGCCACATTGACGGCGACGCGGGTGCCTGCGTGCGCTTCTGGAAGGCTCTCGCCGTGCGCCTGCAATCCGCGAACGCGTAGCCGCCGATCGCCGCCGGCCACCTCCAACTCGTCGCCAACATGGAGAGTGCCCTGCGCCAGAGTGCCTGTCACGACCGTGCCGAAGCCCGGCATTGAAAATGCACGGTCAATGGGCAGCCGGGCCGGTCCGCGTCGGTCGCGTTCGGGCGCGCGCGACGCGGCCAGCCATAGCGTTTGCCGCAACTTCTCCAATCCGCTGCCGTCGCGCACGCTGACCTCTACCACCGGCCAGTCAGGCAGCACCGCGGCCGCCTCGCGCCGCGCCTTTTCGCGCTGGCCAGCCTCCGCGAGGTCGCATTTGCTCACCGCCACCACCCCACTCCTCAGGCCCAGGAGACGAAGAATCGCGGCATGTTCGACGGTTTGCGGCTGCACGCCGGCATCGGCAGCTAGAACGAAGAGAACGACATCCACGCCCGCCGCGCCGGCCAGCATGGTGCGGACGAAACGCTCGTGTCCGGGTACGTCGACCACGCCGCACTCAAAAGCGACACCGTCTTGTTCGAGCCGGCAGTGGCCGAATCCCAGGTCCAGCGTCATGCCTCGCCGGCGCTCCTCGGCCAAACGGTCGGGGTGGACGCCGGTCAGCGCCTCGACCAACGCGCTCTTGCCGTGGTCGACATGGCCGGCAGTGCCGATCGTCACGCGTCGAGGGACCACTACGCACGCAGCCACCGGGTCCTCCAGCGGGCCGGAGCGAAGAGAAGCGAGCCTCATTTTTTGAAGAGGGAATCGAACTGATCACGAATACCGGCGCCGGCGGCGGGTCCGCCTCCTCCCTGCCTGTCGGCGCCAGAAAAATAGTCGCAGTAATTATTACGGTCTTTCGTTCGCACCCACTCGGCCATGACCTCGAGGCATTGGTTGTGGGCATTGCGGTCGAAGTGCCTGCAGTTATGGCAGGTGTGCAGATCGCCCTCGCAGTGCGGACAAACATCCCGCGAGTACACTTTCTGCCCCGATGCCAACGCGATCGCCTTGCCGCATTGCCCACAGGTCATTCACATATTATGCAGCCGAAGGACGAGGTGTCGCTGGCCGGCGCAATGCCATGCCGCCGCCGCCCACCGCCCCGCCCAACAGGGCGCAGCCCAGACCAATGAGCGCTATCCAGAACAGGCCCCAGCTCAACGAGGCGCCGCCCTGCTTCACCCCCGTGGCGGCTGTGCTGGCCACGCCCGATGTCGCGCCGCTAACCGGCGCCAGCGCCGAGTTGGCGCGCGCGGTTGAAATGTTGGCGTCGGTGGCGAGCGTATTGGCCGCTCCGCTGCGGTCGCCCGCGGCGAGCTGGCCGGCAATCGTCGTCGCCTGCGCTTGCGTCACGTTGATGCCGCTGCTTTGCAACTGGCCCTGCAGCGCGGTGGCCGTGGTGTTCACCGCCGTCCCCAGGCCGGAACCCGCAATGCCACCGGCGGCGCTCACGGCGGTCCCGGCGACCCATCCGACCAGGAGCAATGTCGTGAGCAGCACCATGCCCCACAGTGTGATGCCGCGCATCATGCCGTGCCGTTTCGAGGTGCGCGGTGTGCGCCCTGCCACCCAGGCGCCGAAGAATAGCGAGATCAAAACGACGATCACCGACCACACCGCGACGCCGCCGCCCGCGCCCGACCAGGAACTCGCCTGCATCGGATTGAGTGAGGAAAAGCCAACGCCGAAGACAAACGAGGTCAATAAAATCGCCAGACCGGCGAAGGTCATGTACCCGGTCCATACGCCGTTCCACTCCATTTGGCGCGGCACTTCCGCGCCCGCCAGCCCGACGCGATTGACGGGCGCTTCCCGGTCCAATTGGCGTCGGACATAGAGCCTGCGGTCAATACTGCGAACTGTACTCATTGCACCCTCCTTTTTGGGTTCACAAACTTCTATTTCAATGTGATGCAGATGTGAACTTTCGAATCAGCGTGGAATGAGGCGGTCGCTCAGGCGGGAACGAAGACGTAGTGGCCGCCGCTCAACTCAACGTATCCCCACGCGTGCTCCGGATCGTGGGTGAACACGATCAGCCACCGCTCGCGCGCCGCCTGCTCCAGGATTCTATGCTTGTTGGCGATCGTCTCCAGCGGATATAAATCAAATGCCATGAGCCAGGTCGGCTTAAGGTGCCAATGGGTTGGCATCAGATCGGAAACATAGCAAGCCGTTTCCCCGCCGGAGCGCACCAGAATCGCCTGCATGCCGCGCGTATGGCCGGCGAGACGCATGACCGAAACGCCGGGGAGCAGTTCGCCATCACCGGTAAGAAGCCGCATTTGGCCGGAAGCGACGAGGGGATCATAGTTGTCGGTTAGATAACTAACCCGGTCACGCTCATGCTGCAGGCGCGCGTGCTCCCATTCGTCGCGCTGGACGTGGTAGGTCGCCTCGGGAAACGTTGCCACCACGTGGCCGTCAGCGCCGCGCACCGTGTTCCAGCCGCAGTGGTCATAGTGCAAGTGTGAATTGACGACGAGGTTCACGGATCCGGGCCTGAAGCCGGCCGCGGCGAAACGCTCGAGATAATCACGCCTCGGGTCGAGGCCGGCGTTGGCGATCTGCTTTTCATCAAGCTTATTGCCGCAACCGGTTTCAATCACGATGAGACGGCCATGGAGTTCGACGATGAGCGAGTTCAAGCTGCAGCGCACGCGGTTCAACTCGTCGGCTGGAGCTTGCCGGGACCAGAGTGTTTTTGGAACCACACCGAAGGCCGCGCCCCCATCAAGAAAATAGGTGCGGTCGGTAATAATCGTGAGGCGCGCCTCGCCCAGTTTTCGGCTTATGCCGTCTATGCTCTCTTCTTTTCCTTTTGCCGCTGGTGCCATTTATATAGAATAACGGCCACGGCCACTGCGATGATCGCCAGGTCTGCGTGCCCCACTAATTGCACGAGCCGGCGCCAGTGAGCGCCCAGCAACCATCCGGCACTGGCGAGGGTTGCGACCCAGGCCACCGCGCCAATGGCGTTAAACGTTAGAAAACGGCGCCAGGACATGTGGCACAACCCGGCCAAAGGTCCCGCCAGGACCCGGATACCGGCAACGAAACGGGAGAAAACGATTGTCACTGAGCCGTGTCGTTCGAAGAACGCCTCGGCCGATGCCACGCGCCGGGGCGCAAGAGTGAATACCCGCCGCAGCCATGGGCTCCCCCAACGGCCAGCGGCGTATCCGATGGTTTGGCCCGCGAAGGAAGCCGCGCTGCCGGTCGCGATCAGCGCCGGAAGTCCGAACAAACCGTCGACCCGCATCTGGTAACCCGCATACAACAGCGCCAGCTCACCCGGCAACGGTACTCCGAAATTCTCAATCAGTATCAGAACGAAGACCGCGGCCAGCCCGTAATGCGCGAAAAACGCCTGGAAGTGGGTGAACGCCGTGCTCATGTTAGTGAGAAAGCAGAAAGGGAAGCATAGCGCGATTGCAGGCGGCGGGGCCCTCTTGAAAAGGAAGGTGGCCGAGGCCACGCAGCAACTGCAATTCGGCCCGCGGCAGCGCACCGGCCAGCGCCAGGGCCGAGGTTGCGGGAACCACGCGGTCGCGTTCTCCCCAGAGAAGCAGCGTGGGCGTCTCGATGCCGGCCAGCCTCATCGCGAGATCGGCCAGGTCTGCGTGGTACTGTCGGGCGTAAGCGGCGATGCCGCGCCCGGTGGATTCCAGTTGCAGGGCGTCGCGGTAGACGTTTATGGCATCCTCGGTAACCCGGCCGGGGTCCCCGAAGCTAGGCTCCAATAGCGCGCGATAGGCACCGCGCGGAAGGTGGCGGCCGAGCGCAGCGATCAGCCGGGTCACCGGCGGACGCAGCAACCAGCGCTGGCGGCGGTTCGGAACCCAGAACGGATGCACTGGAGCGATCAGCACCATCGAGCGCAAGTGCTGGCGCAATCGGGCGCGAATGGCAACATCGGTCGCCAAGCGCAGTGTCACCGCCCCGGCCCATGAGGAGGCAATGATCGCAAAGCTCTCCTCGCCACCGGTTGCCAGCGTCGTTGCAATCCGTGCGGCGAGCCAGCGGGCCAGACCGGCAAAATCAGCCGGGGCAATGGCGGGCTCCCGGCTAATGCCGGGCAGGTCGAGCGCGGTCAGAGGAAAGTGTTCGCCGAGTTCGCCCGCGCAAGCCCGCCACTGCGCCGAGGAACCCAGCAAGCCGTGCAGCAGGAATAGCCGCGGCGTCACGCTCCTGCCGCCGGCAATCGCACCCTGACCGTGGTGCCCGCGCCGGGAGCGCTCTCAATCGCAATATTGCCGCCATAGGCGCGCACGATGCTGCGGGCGATGGCCAAACCCAAACCGAAGCCGGGCACGCGGCTGTCCCGGCCCCGGCGAAAGCGATCAAATACGTGCGGCAGATCTTCGGCGGTGATTCCGGTGCCGGCGTCGCGGATGGCGATTTCACGCACAGTGCCATGCAGTTCGCCATGAAGTTCGATCGTGGCCCCCGGCGGACTGTGTTGCACCGCGTTTTCCAGCAGGTTGAGCCACACCAGTTCCAGGTCGTCGCCATCAGCTGAGACGCGCGAAAATTCGCCGCTCGAGCGTACCTCGACCTGGCGCGAGCGCGCCAGCGGACCCACGCGTTCGATCGCCGCCTGACAGTTGGCTTCGAGTTCGACCTCGGGCGCGCGCCGCGGCCGATCGTCGTCGGCGGCCTGCTCGATGCGCGCCAGGCGCAGCATGCGTTGCAAGAGCTGTTCCAGCCGTTCGACATCCAGCAGCGACGCCTGCGCCGACGACTCATACTCGGCCGCGTCGCGTGGGCGCTGCAACAGCGACTGCAAGCTCGACTTCAAGATCGCCACCGGCGTCTTCAGATGGTGCGCGGCATCGGCCATGAAGTCGCGCTGCTGCTGATAGCTGTGGTGCAGGCGCTCGAGCATAAGGTTGAGCGCTTGGATCAGGGGTAGCAGTTCGGTCGTGGCGGCCGTGCGCGGACCGGGGCTGAAGTCCCAGTTGTGGGGCGATATGCCCGCCGCCTGGCGAGCCAGCTCGCGCAGCGGGTCAAGTTCACGGCGCACCGCCAGGCCCGTGAAGAGAGCCGCCAGGCCGAGCAGCACCAGGCTGGTGCCCCCGATGGCGAAGCCGGCGGCGGCGACCTCCTCATCCATGTCGAAGGGCGGCGCCGCATAGTAGACAGTCAGCCGCTGCCGGGGCATCGGCTGCGGCTCTTCCGTGTCGAGCACGGGTAGATCGGCGGTCACAATGCCGCGGTAGGCGACACCGTTGTAAGTGAATTGCCAAAGCCGCTGGCCCTCGCCGGAAGGCGCCGGCAGGGTCACGTCAGACGGAAAGCTGGAAGCGACGATCGCGCCGCTGCGGCTGCGCACCTGGTAGAACGCGGGATGGCGCCGGCTGCGGGCCGGGGGTAGCAGGCTGGCGTCGAAGACCAACGGTGCGCCGCTCGCTTCCGGATAGCGCACCAGCGCCGCCACGCTCATCATGCGTCCGCGGAGCTCGCTGTCAAAGGCGCGCCGGAGCTGGCCTCGGGTGAATATAATGCCGGCCCACACCAGTCCGGCCGCGAGCAAAAGTTGCGATAGCACCACGATCGCGACCAGGCGAATTGTCAGCGACCGGCGCATGTTTATTTGGCCGGGCCCGCCGTATTCTCGGGCGGCCGCAGAACGTATCCCTGGCCGCGCAGGGTGTGGATGAGTTTGTCGGCGAACGGTTCGTCCAGCTTGCGCCGCAGGCCGGAAATATAGACCTCAATCACGTTGCTGAATTTCTCCCAGTTGTAGTCGTAAAGGTGTTCGAGCAGCTCGGTTTTCGAGATTACGGCTCGGGGCCGGTGCGCGAGGTATTCCAGCACGCGGTACTCCATGGGCGCGAGCGAAATATCACGTCCGCCTCGGCGGACGCTCCGTTCGACCGTGTTGACCTCCAAATCGCCGGCCCGCAGCACCGGCGACGACTGCCCCTTGCCCCGGCGGATCAGCGCCTTGGCGCGGGCCAGAAACTCGCCCAGGTCGAAGGGCTTGGCGACGTAATCGTCGGCTCCGGCGTTGAGCAGCTCGACCACCGAATCTTTCTCGTCGCGGGCGCTGAGCACCAGCACCGGCGTGCGCCGTCCCTGGGCGCGATGACGGCGCAAGACCTCAAGTCCGCCCAGGCCCGGCAACATGAGGTCGAGCACGATCAGGTCGTAGCCCGAACCTTCATCGGCCAGAAACAGCCCCTGTTCGCCGTCCGGAGCCACATCCACGGCATAGCCGGCGTTCTCGCGCAGGCCGCGCGCTAGGTTAGCCGCCAGCCTGGGTTCGTCTTCAACAACGAGGACGCGCATATCTAAAAAATGTTCAAATGAATGGTCAGGTATTTTTTCGGATTCGCCTTGATCGCCTGCAACAGGGATTGGGTGGCCTTTGTGACATCGTTCAAGTTGTTGTACAGAGCCGGATCGTGCAGCAGCATGCCGGCGCTTCCCTTGCCCGCCTGTAAGTCGGTCACCACCGCATCCAGCCGGTCGAGCGAGTCCTTCAGCTTCGAGCTGGTGGGCGAGTTCGTCAACAGCGCTCCAATCGCGCCCTGGCCTGAATTCAGCGCATCAACGGTTTGCTTGAGACTGCCGATCAGTTGGTTGGCATTATCGTAGAGCGCCGGATCGTTGAGGAGTTTCGCCGCCGAACCGTTGCCGTGCTGGACTTGGCCGATTAACTGGTTGACGTTGTCGAGGGTCGTGTTCACCTTGTCGTAAAGCGCTTGGTCGGTGAGCAGTTTGCCGGCTGTGCCCTTGCCCTGATTCAAGTTGTTGGTCAGCGTCTGCAAGTTGTTGGCCACGCCGTTGAATCGATCATAGAGCTGGGTGGAATATAAAAGCTGGCCCACCGAACCTTTGCCGTCCTGGATCTGATTGAGCAAGTCGCCGATCCGCTGTTCGAGTAAATTGGCATTGTCGAGCAGGCTGTGCGTAGACACCAACAGCGCGTTGATGCCGGTTGACTCGAGGCCCGGCAGCACGGTTCCGTCCTCGGCCGGCGGAAACGACGTCGATCCGGCGGCGATGTTGACCAACGTCTCGCCCAGGGGACCGGCGGTGCCCAATTCAACTTTGCTATCGGTGCGCAGCCAGCGCTCGTGGCCCTTGGCAACGCTCATCTCCACCTCGACCGGCTGTTTCGGGTTGGGTGGATGGTTCGCCAAACGTATCCGAGTCACATTTCCGATCGCCACGCCTTCGAGATTCACATCGGCGCCCGGCCGCATCCCGCCGGCGTCCGAGACATAGGTGATCAAGTGCAGCTTGGGGCGAAACCAAGAATAATCGCCCGTCATGGCGAATATGGCGAACACCAGGACGATGGCGGCGACGGCCACCAGCGTGCCCACCTTGAGCTGCGACCACTTCAAATCGGCGCGTCCGGGCATGTGCTTAGGATACAGGAACGCAGCCGCTTCGGAAGCAACAGGCGCGACAATAATATATAGAGGCAGTAACACTCGATCGCAAACGGCGGAAAACCCGCGAAACCCGGGATAGGCATCGCAAAAATTCGATACCGATGCAATATCGGGAAAACATACTGCCAGCGCGCGCTGGCCCAGTAATTCCAGAATTCCCAAAAAAATCCACACGCGCCGCCGGCCGCCAGCAGCGCCACCGCCGCGCCGGGTTCGCCGTGCTCGAGCCCGGCCAGCAGTGACGGCCAGCCCAACATGCGATGCACCGGATCGAGAGTGAATAGGAAACCAGCCCACACCAGGGCGAACAGATAAGGTGCCCAGCCGAGCGGCGCGATCAGCGGAATTACAAGGCAGGCCACGCCGACGGCAATGATTGTGCCTCCTCCGCCAGGCCGCCACGGCCGGCATCGCAGTTTTGACGCCCAGGCGGCGTGCACCAGTTCGGCGGTTTCCAAAATGCCGGGCGTGATCGTGGCAAAGGCCCAGGTCGAACCCAACGCCAATTGCCAAAATTCTTTCGGGATGCCGACGTAGGTCCAATTGGCGAGGCGCAGGTTGTAGGCCTCGAATATAATCCAGCTCACCACTGAGAGCGCGGCCATGGCCACAAACTGGCCGCCATGGTGCAGCAGCGAATCCCCCCGGCGCCGAAACACCGCCGCATCCACGGCAACGATATAGGCGCTCCAAATCAGCGCGGTGAAGTAGGTCGCGACCACGGGCACGCTCAGCGCGAGCATGGCTTCGAGCCCCAGGCAGGCCCCCAATCCCCACCATCCGTATCGGGGGAAAGCACGTTCGCATCCGCGCGCAAGCATGACTAGCCACGCGAACGAACTCAATGCCAGTACGACGCCGACCCCGATCAGCACCAGACTATAGTACTGTTCCAAGGTGTTCGGCCGAGTCGCCATCCCGCCCCCGTATGATTTCGAGCTCTCCTGCCGGGACGAGGGCGCGTTCTGGAAAGGGCGCGAATACGATCGGCTGGTCCGCTGGTTTGGCGGGCCGCCGCGGCGATTGCGGTTGAAGAGCGCCGGCGTTGTCGAGCGCCCTCTGGTCGAGTGGCGGCTGGAAGGTATGGCCCATGGAATGGCCGCGAACGCCGACGTGAGCGCGCGTGTCCACGCTCTGCTGGGCGGCGCTGACGATCTCGCCGTCTGTTACGCGGCCTTTGAACGTGACCCGGTGCTGGCCGCTCTCGGCAGGCAGCTCTACGGCTTGCGCCTGCTGCGCGCGCCCTCGGTGGCGGACGCGCTTTTCGAGCGCCACCCGAATCTTTCCTCCATCACCCGCGCCGAGGCGGCAGGCGAACTCACGTCCGATGCGTTGCATGCCCTCGGCGCGGAAAAAGCATGCCTGAGGCTGATGAGTTTGCCCGGCGTCGGACTCCAGGCCGCCGAAGCCGTACTGTTGCACGGCCTCGGCTACACCGATGCGCTGCCCGCCGACGACATCCGCCTGCGGCGCAGCGTCGAACACTTGTATGCCCTGCGCGCTCCGGTGACGGCGCTGGCCTTGCGCCGCCGTTGGCGCCCGCTCGCGCCGTGGCGTGGCTACGCCGCTCTTTATGCCATGCGCGCGCCGCGGCGGTAGAATGCCCTAAAATTATCCATGCCCCGCGAAACGCTCTTCCGTTCCGTCTTGGATTCACCCATCGGTCCGCTGACCCTGATCGTCTCCGAGCGCGGCGTGCGCAGAATCCACTATGGGCGCGTGCCGGCTGAGGCGGGCATCATCGACTCGCAAGCCCAAACACGCCCTCTCGTCCGCCAACTCGAGGAATACTTCAAACGCCGTCGACGCGATTTCGACCTCCCGCTCGATCGCGCCGGCACGCCGTTTCAGATGCGGGTGTGGAATGCGGTGCGGGAGATCCCCTACGGCAAGACGGCCAGCTACGGTGATGTGGCGCGCACCATCGGCTGCAATGGATCTCGCCCGATCGGCGGGGCAAATAAGCGCAATCCCATTCCGATTCTCGTGCCCTGCCATCGCGTCATCGCGGCTGACGGATCCATCGGCGGCTACAGCGGCGGCGCTTGCGGCGGCATCGAAATCAAGGTACGTTTACTCGCGTTGGAAAAATAAAGTTTGCCAAAGTTCTGCCACGTGCGCTAGACTGAACGTGTAGTCAATGGACTGACGTGTCAGTTCTTAATTTATGAGCGGCGTGGAAGGCAAAACTCGACGGCAGGCGTTAACCGAATTCCGTGAGGCCGAGATTCTCCAGGCGGCCCGTAAGGTATTTGCCGAGCACGGCTTCGCTGCGGCGACCGTGGATCTGATCGCGGCCGAAGCGGGCGTAGCCAAGGGCACCCTCTACCTCTACTATTCGAGCAAAGACGACATTTTCTGGAAAGCTCTTAGCGCCCGATTCAAGGAGATGTTCGAGCGCACATGCCGCGAAGTCGAGGCGACTCACGGCGCACGGGCCAAGTTGCGAGTGGCACTTAAGGTGCGCTTTGATTTTTTGCGCTCCGACGAACAGTTCTTGCGCATGTACCTGACCGAATTCGGCCAGATGTGTGGCCAGCCCGCGCCCCATCAAGTGCCGATGCGGGAGCTATATCAACAAGCGGCGCGGTATCTCGCCGACGTACTCGAGGAGGGCATGCGCAACGGCGAACTGCGCCACGTGCCGAGCTTGGAAACCGCGATGGCGTTGATGGAGCTGACCAAAGCGGTATTCGCTATGCGATTCGCCGGTATCGCCGGTCAGAGCGCCGATTTTGACGCCGAACAGTTTGTATTTGACCTTTTTTGGAGTGGGGTGAAGAGTTCGGAGGAAACCCGTTCATGAAGAGTTTGATTTTGATTGTGGCAATGGGCGCCGTGGGAGCTGCGCAAGGCCTGCCGCCGGCGCAGGCGACGCGTCCCGGGCCGGTGGCGCCGCTCACGAATCCGGCGAATGCCGCGACGCTCCAGGGGGGTGTGGCGCCGGCGCCGGCCACCGGAACCAACATCACGTTGACTCTGAATGATGCCATCGAGCGCGGATTGCGCAACAACTTGGCGGCGCTGCTCTCCGCCAGCTCGACCGAGCAGGCGCGGGCGCAGCGTATGACCGCCCTGGCGGCGCTCCTGCCGCGAGTGGATGCCTCAGCCGGCGAGGTGCGGCAGAAGATCAATCTTGCGGCCTTCGGCTTCAGCTTTCCCGGTCTCTCTCCGATCGTTGGGCCCTTTGATGTTTTCCAGGCCAGCGCCGCAGCCAATGTCCCCCTGGTCGATTTGTCCGCGCTCCAGAGCACGCGGGCGGCGCGCGGCTTCGAAGCCGCCGCGCACGATGACTTGCAATCCACCCGTGAAATGGTCGTGCTCGCGGTGGCCAACCAATATTTGCTCAGCGTCGCCGACCAAAGCCGGGTCACGGCGGCGCAAGCCGAGCTGACCGCCGCCGAAACTGCTTTGCAACAGGCGCAAGACATGCTCAAGGCGGGAACAGTCGGCGCCCTGGCCGCGGTGCGCGCGCAAGTGCAGCGCGATCGCCAGCGCCAGCTCCTGACCGCGCAGCAGAATGCGCTGGCCAAGCAGCGCCTGCAATTGGCGCGCGCGATTGGAATGGCGCCCGAGCAGGACTTCACTCTGGCGTCGCCTGTGCCTTACGCCCCACTTACGCCGCCGGAACTGTCGAGCGCGGTGAGCCAGGCGTTGGCGGCCCGCGCCGACTATAGGAGCGCCCAGGCCCAGGCCCGCGCGGCGCAGTTTCTGGTGGCTGCCGCGCGCGACCAACAATTGCCCACGCTGGCGCTTAACGGCAATTACGGCAATATTGGCCACGAGCTCGATTCCAATCGCCCCATCTATGCGGTCGGCATTACCGCGCAGCTGCCGATTTTCGCCGGCGGATTGTATAAGGCGGATCGCATCCGCGCTGAAGCCCATCTGCGCGACGCCAACAACCGGGTGGCCGATCTGCGCGCCCAGATTGACTTGCAGGTCCGCTCTGCGCTCCTCGATCTCGACAGCAACCGTTCGCAGGTGCAAGTGGCGCAGGATGCCAAGAGCCTCGCCGACCAGGAGCTGACTCTGGCCCAGGATCGTTTCCGCGCCGGAGTCGCCGATAACCTCGAAGTGGTGCAGGCGCAGCAATCGGTCGCCGACGCCGACGAGTCGTATATCGCCAGCGTTTACGCCTACAACCTCGCCAAAGCCATGCTGGCCCAGGCGCTGGGGGTGGCGGTGAGCGGATATCAGCAGTATTTGCCGCAATAAGAAGGACGGAGCAGCAGCAATGGAAACCATGGAACAGACGGAGAAGAAAAACCAGACCGCGGCCCCGCGCCGCAAGCGCGGAAAGGTGATCCTCGGGGTGGCGGCAGTATTGCTGATCGGCGCCGTCGCATTTTACCTTTACTACCACAACCGCGAATCCACCGACGATGCCCAGATCCAGGGCCACGTCGAGGCGGTCGCGCCGCGCGTGGCCGGCACCGTGGTCGAGGTCGATGTGACCGACAACCAAAGCGTCAAGACTGGCCAGGTGCTGTTCCGGCTGGACGACCGCGACTACCGCGCGGCGTTGCAGCAGGCCCAGGCCAACTTGCTCGCCGCCCAGGCGCAGGCTAAGGCTTCGGCCAGCGACGTGCCCATTACCGCCGCGTCGAGCGGTGGCAACCTTAGCGGCGCACAAGCTGGACTTCAGGAAGCGCAAGCGTCGGAAAGCCTCGCCAACCGTCAGCTCGATGTCGCCCGCGCCGACTATGCCGCCGCCCAGGCCGCCGTATCGCAGGCGCAGGCCAATGCCCAGAATGCCTCCGACAACGAGCAGCGCTACCGCCAGTTGGTGGCGAAACAGGAAGTCAGCCAAATGCAGTACGACCAGATTGCCACCGCGGCGAAATCCGCGGCGGCGCAGGTGCAGGCAGCCCAGGCCAACGCCACCGCCGCCCAGCAGCGCATCGCCAGCGCCACCGCCGGCGCGCAGGTCGCGCAGAGCAAGATCGCCCAGGCCGCGGCCGCCGTGCGCTCCGCTGCTAGCGCCCCCCAGCAATTGGCGGTCAGCCGTTCGCAGCAGAAGTTGGCGCAAGCGAAGGTCGCCCAGGCGCAGGCCGCCTTGGCCGAAGCGCAGCTCAATCTGGATTTCACCGTCGTGACCGCCCCCTCCGACGGACAGGTCGGGGACAAGCACGTCGAACTGGGCCAGCGTTTCGCCCCCGGCGAAACCGCGCTCGTGGTGGTGCCCATCAACGACGTCTGGGTGATCGCCAATTTCAAGGAAACGCAATTGAAGTTAATGCACGCCGGGCAGCGCGCCGATGTATCGGTCGACGCCTTCGGCCAGTCGCTGCACGCCACCGTGAACTCGCTGGGCGCGGGCACCGGCTCCGTGTTCAGCCTGTTGCCGCCCGAGAACGCCACCGGAAACTACGTCAAGGTGGTGCAGCGCGTCCCGGTCAAGCTGGTTTTCGCACCGGGGCAGGATCTCTCCCGGCTGCGTCCGGGCATGTCGGTCGAAGCAACCGTATTTACCAAATAGCGTGGAAAACGAAGAACCACTAATAAATCCGTGGATCATCGCGATCACGGTGATGTTGAGTACCTTTCTCGAGGTGCTCGACACTTCGGTGGTCAACGTCAGCTTGCCGCACATTGCCGGCAGCCTATCGGCGACGATCGACGAGGCGACCTGGGTGCTGACGTCGTACCTGGTGGCCAACGCCATCGTGCTGCCGATCACCGGTTGGCTCGCCAACCAGTTCGGACGCAAACGCCTGTTGATCACCGCCGTCACCGGTTTCACCGCCGCCAGCCTGCTCTGCGGCATCGCCCCGACGCTGCCGCTGCTGGTGTTATTCCGTATCATGCAGGGAGCGGCCGGTGGCGCCTTGCAGCCGATTTCCCAGGCCATCTTGCTGGAGACGTTTCCCCCCGAGCAGCGCGGCAAGGCGATGGCGTTCTGGGGCCTCGGCATCGTGGTCGCGCCCATCCTGGGTCCGACGCTGGGCGGCTATCTCACCGATGCCTACTCCTGGCGCTGGGTGTTCTACATCAACCTCCCCATCGGCATTCTCAGCATCCTGATGACGCGGACGTTCATCAAGGACCCGTCCTACATCAAGCCGCAGGGCGGCAAGATCGATTTCTGGGGCTTCGGCATGTTGGCCGTCGGCATCAGCGCACTGCAGATCGTGCTCGACAAGGGGCAGGAGGCGGATTGGTTTGGTTCGAACTACATCGTCGTGCTCTGCGTCATCACGCTCATCGCGCTGACCGCCTTCGTGGTGCGCGAACTGCGGGTCAAGGATCCTATCGTGCACTTGCGCGTATTCAAGAGCCGCACCTACGCCACCGGCGTCTTCCTGATGACGCTGCTGGGCTTCGTGCTCTATGGCAGCCTGGTGCTGCTGCCGATCTTCCTGCAAACTCTGCTCGGCTACTCCGCGGTTTCAGCCGGATTGTGGACCAGCCCGCGCGGCATCGGCGCGATTATTTTCATGCCCATCACCGGGCTGCTCCTCAGCCGCAAGTGGGATCCCCGCATCCTGCTCGCCTTGGGTCTGTTGACCGGCTCCTGGAGCCTGCTGGCGTTCTCGCACTTTAACTTGAGCTCGGGAACTTGGGATATCTTTTGGCCGCAGGTGATTCAAGGCGCGGCCATGGCGTTCATCTTTGTGCCGCTGACGACGGTGACGATGGATCCGGTTTCCAACGCCGAGATGGGCAACGCCACCAGTTTGTTCAACCTGATGCGCAACCTCGGCGCCAGCGCCGGGATTTCGTCGGTGACGACGCTGATCGCGCGGCGCGGCCAATTCCACCAGAACCGCCTGGTGGCGCACCTCACCCCGGCCAATCCGGCTTATCGCAATATGCTGCATGCGCTCACCGGCGCCTTCATGCGCAGCGGCTCCGATGCCGCGACCGCCGGCCACCAGGCGCTTGGCGCTGTGTACGGAATGTTGCAGCAGCAGTCCACCCTGCTCAGCTTCGTCGAGGTCTTCTTCCTCCTGGCCGCCATTTTCTTCTTCATGACGCCATTGGTGCTACTGATGCGCCGCCCCAAAAGCACCAAAATGGTCGCCGCCCACTAGCGTAGTGTGTCAGAAATCGCGACTGACCCTCTACACTAGCGCGCACGAAGCTAAATCAACCGGCTGGGCGTTTTGCGAACGAGGATTGCATTTGTTCGATGATCGCTTGCGCGGCGGCGCGTGGGTCGGGCGCGTTTTTCAGCGGCCGGCCCACCACCAGATAATCGGCGCCGGCGGCGATCGCGGCTGCGGGCGTTGCCAAACGCTTCTGGTCTCCCGGATCGCCGCCTTCAGGGCGAATGCCCGGCGTGACAATGAGGAACTCGCCGCCTGCCTGTTTTCGAATGGCGCTGGCTTCGAGCGGAGACGCAATGACTCCGGCGGCGCCGGCGGCCTGCGCGCGCGCGGCGCGCTTGAGTACCACCTCATTCACAGTTCCCGCGATGCCCATCGAGCTGAGATCGCCGGCATCCATGCTGGTCAGCACCGTCACGGCCAGAATGCCGACGCTGGTCGTAGCCGCTCCCTCAACTGCCGCGGCCACCGTCGCGCCCGCTTCGTGGACGGTAAGAAAGGTCGCGCCCAGCGTGCCGGCGGCGCGGGCCGCCCGCTTCACCGTCTCCGGCACATCGTAGAGCTTCAGATCCAGGAACACGCGGTGTCCGCGGGAGACGAGCGCGGTGACCGCCTCGGGACCGGCGGCGGTGAACAGCTCGAGCCCCACTTTGTAAAACGACACCAGGCCGTCGAGCCGGTCCACCAGGCGCAGCGCCGGCGCCAGCGCCGGGAGGTCGAGCGCGACGATAAGGCGTTCGCCCGCGTTCATAGTGTTAATCGAGAAAGTCGAGCTTGGGCGCGACGGGAATGATCCCCGCTTGGTGCGCGCGGTTGAGCAACTCCGTGATGGCGCGCTTATCGTCGGCGCCGTAAGCCAGGGTGCGCTCATTCACGTACATGCCCACAAATTGATCGGCCAGGTGAGTGTCCATATCGCGCGCGAACTGGTGCGCGTAGGCCAGGGCTTCGTCCCGGTGATCGAGGCCGTACTGAATCGACGCCTTCAACACCTTCGAAAGCTTGACCGCAAAGGCCTCGGGAATATCGCGCCGTACCACATTGCCGCCGAGCGGCAGCGGCAGCGAGGTTTCCTCGAGCCACCAACGGCCGAGGTCGAGCACTTTGTGCAATCCGCTCGCCGAGTAAGTGAGCTGGCCTTCGTGGATGAGCAGCCCGGCCTCGACCCGGCCCTCCACAATCGCATCGATAATGTGGTCAAAGGGCATGATCACGGTTTTAACTTCCGGCGAACAAAGTCGCAGCGCCAGCGCCGACGTGGTGCGCTCGCCGGCGATGGCGATGGTCTTGCTCAACGCCTCCTCCGTGCTCATCGGGTGCGCGGCGACGATCATCGGACCGTAACCGTAGCCGACGCTGCCGCCATGGTTCAGCAGGCGGTAGCGATCCTGCAAATAGGGATACGCATGGAAGCTCACCGCCGAAACCTCAAACTCCCCCGCCAGTGCGCGCCGGTTCAAATCCTCTATATCGGAGAGAACATGAGTGAACTTGACTCCCGGAATTCCGACTTTGTTGGTCGCCAGCGCGTAAAACATGAACGCGTCGTCGGAGTCAGGGGAATGCGCGACCTTGATTTCCTGCAGGGGCTTCTTCATACGGGGGAACAATCAATTTAGCACGTCGCGGGGGCGGGTAACAAATTTGTCGGCGATCTGGCTGGGTCGGCCGAATTCAGGCGGCTCGGGCAACATCGGCGCGGGCCTCGAAATACGCGACTATTTCGTCGAGAATGGCCTCCCGCCCATAGGCCAATTTCCAGCCGGGGAAATGGGCGTGCAGCTTCCCGAGGTCGGAAATGTAGCAGATGTGGTCGCCGCGCCGGGCGGTGTCGTCGTAGCTGGCACGCAGCGCGTAACCGCGCGCCTCGAGGGCGGCAATGGTCTCAAGAATCGAAAGACTATTGCCGCGCCCTCCGCCCAGGTTGTACACCTCGCCGGCCCGAGGCGCTCCGTGGAAATGCAGAAACAGCGCGGCCACGTCGGCGGCGTGAATCTGATCGCGCACCTGCTTGCCCTTGTAGCCGTGGATCAGGTACGCCTCGCCCCGCACCGCGCATCGGACAATGTAGTTCAAATAGCCATGGAGTTCGACCGCCGCGTGCTGCGGGCCGGTCAGGCAACCGCCGCGGAAGATGCCGATGGGCATGCCGAAGTAGCGGCCATATTCCTGGCACAGCACATCGGCGGCGAGCTTCGAGGCGCCGAAAAGCGAGTGCAGGCACTGGTCGATGGACATGTCTTCGCCGATACCGTCGCGCCCGTCGGCGTATTCGTAACGCGTCGGCGTCTCCACCAGCGCCAGGCGGTTGGGTTGGTCGCCATAGACTTTGTTGGTGCTGGTAAAGCAGAAAGGCGACTCGGGCGCGAAATCATGCGCGGCCGCCAGCAGGTTGAGTGTGGCGCCCGCATTCACGTCGAAATCCTCATACGGAATGCCGGCGGCCCGGTCGTGCGACGGCTGCGCCGCCGTATGAATGATGAAGCCGGGACGCGTGCCACGCACCAGGTTGGCCACCCCGGCGCGGTTGCGCAAGTCAAGCGCATGATGCTCGTAGCTGCTGAAGGACGAGACCAACTCCTTCACCACCGGCGCGGTCGAACCTTGGGGACCAAAAAACCAGGCGCGCAGATCATTGTCGACGCCGACTACGCGCCAGCCCTTTTGGCAGAGCATCCTGACACAATAGGAGCCGATGAGCCCGCCGGAACCGGTTATCAACGCGACTTTCAACAGCAGAATGGATGCGCTCACGTCCTGCCGGTGTTGCTAGTCGCTGCGCCGTCCGCGGAACAGTCCCAGGATGGCGACAAACACCGCCGCCCCCACCACCGACCAAACAACCGGGAACGCCACCCCGCCAATCTGCACCACGAATACCTGGGGCAGAGTCAACTGCCGCGCGATCCACATCCCGAACACCGCGCCGATGAAGCCCAGTATAACGGAACCGATCCAGCCGGTGCGTGAGTATCCCCCGATGCCCGCACCAAGGGAGCCGCACACACCGGCGATTACGAGCAGAATAATGAGGCCGAGTAGTGTCACGTCAATATTCTACTTATTTCTGGCCGCCGCCAATGGCGGCGCCATTGACGACCAACTCGACCCGTCGGTTCTGCTGGCGGCCGGCGGCGGTTTCATTGCTGGCCACCGGGTCGTTCTTGCCGAAACCCTGGGAACCGATGGCGTTGGCGCTGACGCCCTGCGCGGTCAGGAAGTCGCGCACGGCCGCGGCACGCTGCTCGGAGAGTTGCTGGTTGTACGCGTCCGTGCCGGTGCTGTCGGTATAGCCGTTCACCTGGATTTTCAAATCGGGGTAGCTGAGCAGGATGCCGGCGATCTTAGCCAGCTTCACCTGGGCGCCGGGTGCTAGCGTGGCCTTATTCAGGTCAAACAGCACGTCCGACATATTCATGATTAGGCCTTGGGCGCTGTCCCGCGTTTGCAGTACTGAGTTCAGCTGTGCCAACAGTTTGGCGCGCGCCTCGGCGACTTGCTGTTGCGCCGCGAGAGTTTGCTGCTGTGCCTGTTGCGTGGCGGCTTCGGCCTGTGCCTGGGCGCGCTGCGCCGCCGCCGCGTTTTCTGCCGCCGCTGCGCGCGCGGCCTCCGCCTGGCGTTGCGCCGCTTCGGCGTCGGCGGTTTGCTGTTGCGCCGCCTGCGCGGCGGCCTGGGCCGCGGCGGCGGCCGCATCGGTGGCGGCCTTCTCATTCGCCACACGCTCCTGCTCGCGGCGTTTCAGCGTCAGTAAGCGGGCGTCCTCCGCGGTCTGCACGGCTTCGCGCGCGACGGTGGCAATGGGGGTTTTGCCGGCGTTGCGGGCCAGGTAATCTTCCGATTGCTGCAACTGCGATTGCGCCTTTTCATAGGTCGTTTTGGCATAGTTCGAGGCGCCCACCCAGCCCGCGATGCGCACCGCGTTTTGAGCTTCATAAAAATCAAGCGGCACCTTGGGATCCTGCGGCAGTTCGGTGATCTGTGCGGGGTCTACGTGCAGGCGGTAGGTTCCACGATCGAGCAGGTCGTATTTGGCCTCCACTTCAGCGGTGGCGCCGACCGTTTCCGGCGTCACGAAGTTTTCCATCACGACCACATCGCTCGGCCGGGTGACGGCAAAATATGGCTCCGCGGTCACGATCAGGCCAAACTCCTGCAGCGTGGTGGTCACGTTCATCTCCGCGCTCTGGCCGCGGAGCTGCACTTCGCCCAAATTGTTGGCGCGCCCGTCCGGCGTGATCGCCCACAGCACGTAGGTCAGGAACTCGGGTCCGAAGCGTTGGGCCGGGTTCACTTTGTCAACTTCGACATGAATGGCCGTCGCACCGCGCAAAATCTGCACCTCAGCCTTGCCATGCGCCAGCGGCAGCAGCGTTGTGCCGCGCAATTCGACCGGAGTCTTGCCGCCCAGGACGTG
>JANWLQ010000052.1 GCA_025450725.1 Terriglobales bacterium | reverse complement strand
TATTTGAGCGCGATTGATTCCGACGGCAACATCGTGTCGCTGATCCAGAGCTTGTATTCGGCGTTCGGCTCGGGCGTGGTGGTAGACAAATACGGCATCACGCTGCAGAACCGCGGGGCGCTGTTCGTGCTGGAGCCGGGTCATCCCGATGTGCTCGCCGGGCACAAGCGCCCGTTCCACACGCTGATTCCGGGCTTCATGGAGAAGGGCTCGAGGCACATCGGCTTCGGCATCATGGGCGGATTGAATCAGGCCCAGGCGCACGCGCAGTTCGCGAGCGACATCGCCGATTACGGCATGAACATTCAGGCGGCGATGGAAGCTCCGCGGTTCACCAACCCGAGCTTCGGCGGCTGCACATTTTTCATCGAGGACAGGGTGCCGGAAGCGGTGCGCCAGGCGTTGGCCGCCAAGGGCAACAAGATCGTCGTCAGTAACGACTACACCGACATCGTGGGCGGCGGGCAAGCGGTGATGCGCGACACGGCGAGCGGCGTGAACTACGGCGCCAGCGATCCGCGCAAGGATGGCTCCGCCGTGCCGCAGCCCGCGCCGGCGGCGGGGGCGAAGCACCGGTAATTAATTTATGAAGCCACGTGGTCTGTTTGTTCTCCTGATGGTTCTGCCGCTGCCGTTGCTGGCGCAGCGGCTCACGATCGAGCAGATGGTCGCGATCAAGTATCCGTCGGCGCCGCAGTGGACGGCGGACGGCCACGCGGTGCAATTCACGTGGGACGAGGGTGGCGTGAGCCGGCGGTATCAGGTTGACGCCGCCCATCCAGGCCAGCCGACACTAATCGAGGAAGCCAATCGCGGCGGCGGCGGCCGGCGACAGAACCTCTCGCCCGACGGCAAGCTTCGATCGATGACCATGGGTGGCGGACGGGTGGAACACAACACCTCGTTTCCCGAGGTCGGCAACAAGCTGATCTTCCGCATCACCGAGTCGACGCCAGGGAAACTTACCATCGAGCCGGTCGCGGGTGGCGCCGCGGTCGCGGTCGCCGAACCGCCGGGCGCGAATGGCGCGCGGTGGGTAACGAACGACACGCTGGTAACCAGCGTCGTGAGCGACGATCAACGAACGCGGACGATCTATTTGCTGAGCGCGACGGGCGGCGCGCCGCGGGCCATTCACACGGATGTGGCGGACAAGTTTTGGAGCATGAACGGACGCGACGCGGCGCCGCAGCCCTCGCCCGACGGCAAGTGGATCCTGTTCGGCAGCGATGACAGCGGATGGGATCAGCTCTATGTTATGCCCGGCGACGGAAGCCGCCCGGCCGTCGCGGTGACTCACGGCGCGATGGATGTGTGGCGCGCGAGTTGGTCCCACGATTCCCGCCGCATCGCCTTCGACGCCAATGCGCCCGGCCAGCCCGGCGATCGGCAGGTCGGCGTGGCGACGCTGGGCGACGATCCGGCGCAGGCGCGCGTGACGATGTTGACGTTGGGGCGCGGCACCAACATCGGCGCGGTGTGGTCACCCGACGACCGCGAGCTGGTATACCAGCACACCGACGCGCAGAACTCGGCCGATCTTTATGTCGTTGCGAGTGCGGGCGGCCAGCCGCGGCGACTGACGTACTCGATGCCCGAGGACATGCCGCATCATTTCGTCGCGCCGGAGCTGGTGCATTACCCCGCCGCGGATGGGCAGCAGGTTCCGGCATGGCTGTTCGTGCCGCCGCAACTCGATCGCCGCTGCAAGCATCCGGCGATTGTTTGGATTCATCCGGACGGGGTGAACCAGAACTACGACGGCTGGCACACCGACCGCAACGAGGCGGTCTACTATGCCCTGCACCAGGTACTGCTGCAGGAGGGCTACGTCGTGATCGCGCCCGACTATCGCGGCAGCATTGGCTACAGCCGCGCCTGGCGGGAGGCGGTGTACCACGACGTCGGCGGCCAGGACGCAAGCGACGCGCGGCTCGCCGCGAAGTATTTGAAGTCATTGCCGTACGTGGACGCGACCCGAATCGGCGTATGGGGCTTGAGCTACGGCGGCTACTTCACGCTGCGCGCGATCTCGACCGAGCCAACGCTGTTCGCGTGCGCGGTGGATGTCGCCGGGCTGGTGGACCCGGCGATGTATTACCAGGACCCCTACCACTCGGGCTGGATGGCGGAGCGCATGGGCACGCCGACGGAAAATCCCGAGCTTTACAAAGCCGGCGAAACCAGCAGCCATATGGACCAGGTGCAGCGTCCGCTGCTTGTGCTGGCCGGCACCGCCGACGTGAACGTGCCGTTCTGGGAGACGACGCTGCTGCTCGATCACCTGCTTAAAGCCGGCAAGGGCAACCTGGTGCAGTTCATGATGTACCCCGGCGAGTTCCATTACTTCGACCGCGCCTTCGTGCTCAACGACGCCTGGCACCGGGTTGACGACTTCTTCGGCAAGCACCTGCAGCCTTGAGACGCCAATTGCGTGGCCCATGCAGGCTACTAAGACCCTATCCTGCAGGCCTATCAATGAGACCAAGCGAGGAACAGCCGGAGCTGATTGCGAGTAGCGAGGCAGCTAGAAAGAATGAGCCAAGCCGCAAGTGCCGCGTGCCTTGATGAGGCGGCGGCATCGCTTTTTGGCTCGTGAACATTGGCTTACTCTCCGCCATTGGTGCAGGTTGGGGCCGGGGGTGGGGTTGAGATGGGGAGCGGGGGGGCGCCGAACTGGCGGAGCGCAGTGTTGAGGTGCGGGAGGTCGGTGGTGGTGATTTTGCGGAGGGTTGCGAGGTCGCGGTTTAGGGCGGCGCAGTCGTCTTGCCAGGCTTTCACTTTGGCGGCGGTGGGGGCGGCGTCGGTGGTGCCGGCGACGACGAAGATGAGGCCGGCCATTGTGCTGTTGAGCGAGGAGAGCGGGGGCGTGGGTGGTCCGGCGGCGCCGCGGCCGGTGGTGTTGATTGAGAAGCCGCGGCCGCCTCGTCCGCCGGCGGTGCCGGCCACCGCGGTGAGAGCGGTGTCGAGCGCCTGGACCTGGGAGGCGACGTTTTGCGGAAGCGCGGCGAACTTTGAACGGAGCGCAGCCGCTTGCTGGTAGGCGTCGTAGGCGGTATTGGCAGCGTTGCGGAGTGCCAGCTCCAGGCGGAACTGCGACTGCAGGGCGGCGGCGTCAGCGGGCGTCGCGGGGATGCGCGGGTCGTTCTTCACGACCAACGGTTGCGTGTAGGTTTTGCCGTTCACCGTTAGCCGGACGGTGTAGGTTCCGGGAATCGCCATCGGGCCTTGTGGGTAGGCGGGCGTGTCGTGGTCAATCGCCGCGAACACGTTGCCGTAGTTGTGGCCGAAGGTCTTGGGCTCATCCCAGCGCAGATCCCAGTTGACGCGGTTCGTGCCGGTGGCGACGGGCAGGGGCTGGGGATGGCGGATCCAGTAATCGGGCACGTTCGGCGGCGGTTCGTTGTTCGCCGGCTGGGGGGCGCTGGTGTAGGTGCGCACGGAGCGTCCCTGCGCGTCGAGAATCTCGAGTTTCACTTCGCCGGTCGGCGGTTGGCCGAGATAGTAGTAGAGCACCGCGCCCTCAGGAGGATTCTGGCCATGCGGCACCTCGGGCGGCAGGGGCGTGTCTTCATTGATGTCGCGCCAGGTGCGAATGGCGGCGCCGGGGCGGAACAAATAGGCCGGATCGGCGGCAAGCGAGGCCGCGTTTTGCGGGGTAATCTGGCGCAGCGGGGAGAGGTCGTCGAGCACCCATATGGAGCGTCCGTAGGTGCCGGCGACCAAGTCGTTGCCATGGACTATTATATCACGATAGGATGTGTTGGGCAGATTGAGGCCGAGCGACTGCCAGTGATCGCCGTCATCGAAGGAGACGTAGACGGACGACTCGGTGGCGAGGTAGAGGAGGCCGGAGCGGACGGTATCTTCGCGGATGCGGCGCGCGATGCCGCCTGAGGGCTCAGTGGTCGGCAGGCCGGAGACAATCGGCTGCCAGGTCGCGCCGAAGTCGCGGGTGCGGTAGAGGTGGGGAGCGAAGTCGCCGGCGTTGTGATTGTTCACGGCGAGGTAGGCGGTGCCGGGGTCGAAGGTGGAGGCCTCGACGTCGCAGAAGCTCCAGGATTCGAGATCCTTCGGGGACACATTCTTCCAGGTGGCGCCGCCGTCGCGAGTGAGGTGCACGAGACCGTTGCTGCTGCCGGCCCAGAGCAAGCCGGCTTGTTTGGGCGAGGGCGAGAGGCTCTCGATGGCGCCACCGGCGCGGGTCGCCGGCGGCGGGGCTGGGCCGCCCGCACGCAAGGACAAATCGGGGCTGATGGTGGACCAGTGATCGCCTTCGTCGGTGGTCTTCATCACGTATTGGGTGGCGAAGTAGAGGGTGTGGGGATCCTGGGGCGAAAACACCAGCGGTTGATCGGAGGTGCGACGCTCGCTGGCGTTGCCGATGACCGGGCCGACGTACTGCCAGTGCCACCCGGGGCGCGTGATTTTCACGATGCCACTGGTGCGCGAGCCGCCGTAGATCACATTGGGATGAATCGGGTCGGGCGCGATGGAGCCGGATTCCCAGGCGGGCAGCGGCCACCAATCCATGGGCGTGATTTCGCCCAGGTCGCCGCGGCTGCTGGTGGCGACCGCGTCGGTATCCTGCTGGGTGGCGTAAACCCAGTAGGGATAATTGTTATCCACCGCGATGTCGTACACCTGCGCGGTGGGCTGGTTGTACCAACCGGTCCAGGTGGCGCCGCGGTTGTAGGTAACGGCGGCGCCCTGATCGGCGCCGAGCAGGATGCGGTCGCCGTTGGTGGGGTCAATCCAGAGCACGTGGTTGTCGTCACCGCCGGGCGCGCCCTTGAAGGCGATGAAGTTGCGTCCGCCGTCGAGCGATTGATACATCGAGGTGTTCATGGTGTAGACGACGTCGGGGTTGGTGGGATCCACGTAGACGCCGCAGATGTAGCCGCTGCCCACGATGCGGTTGTCGCGGGTGGTGCGTGCCCAGGTGGCGCCGCCGTCGTCGGAGCGGTACAGGCCGAAGCCACCTACCAGGAACATGCGCCGGCCCTGCGTCTTCGACGCTACCGCCACGGCTGTGCGGCCGGTGAGCGGGGGCAAACCGCCGCCGGTAATTTCGGTCCAGGTAGAGCCCTCGTCGGTGGATTTATAGAGCGCGGTGTCGGTGTCGCCGGGCACGCCGCCACGCCCCGCGGCGGCAGCACCTTCGCTGGGGGGCGGCGTCAGGTGGCGTACGGTGGTCGCGAGCATTACATTTGGATCGTCGTAGGCCCAGGCGATGTCCTGCGCGCCGCTGGTGTTGTTGCGGAACAGCACCTGATGCCAGTTCTCGCCGCCGTCGTCGGAGCGGTAGACGCCGCGATCGCGGTTGGCGGCAAAGGTGTTGCCCTGCGCGGCGACCAGTACGAGATTCGGGTTCTTCGGATCCACCAGGATGGTTGTGATCTGATGCGTTTGATCAAGCCCAATGTGCCGCCATGTCTTGCCGGCGTCGGTGGA
Source organism: Terriglobales bacterium (assembly GCA_025450725.1). Taxonomy (GTDB): domain Bacteria; phylum Acidobacteriota; class Terriglobia; order Terriglobales; family SCQP01; genus SCQP01. Next base: position 2,683 of record JANWLQ010000052.1, on the reverse strand, counting down.
TTTGTACATGCCGTTGCCCTCGTTCACCGCGCCGCCGGTGACGAGATCGCCGGTGCCGACGTAGATGATATTGGGATCGGAGGGCGCGACTTCGATGGCGCCGATCGAGCTGACCTCCTTGATGTCGTCGAAGATTGGATTCCAGGTGTTGCCCGCATCATCGGTCTTCCAGACACCGCCGGCGGGGAGACCGGCGTAGAAGACGGCCGGCTTGCCGATCACTCCAGAGACGGCCGAGACGCGGCCGCCGCGCAAGGGGCCGATCATCCGCCAGCGCAACCCGCTGTAGAGGGCGGGGTTGACCTGGGCCATGGCCGCGGCGCACAGGCAAAGAAAGACAAGAAGGCGCATCAGGAAACGCATGCAGAGCAGGATAACGCTTTTCGGCGGCGTGAGCGGGCGGCTCGCGTGACGACGTTCAATAGCAAGGGATGGCACCGGGCTCGCCGAGAAAGATGCGGATGTCAGGTTGGTCAGTGAAGTCGGAAGTGGTGAAGTGAGACAGGGGCAGATCCCAGAGTTGGCGAATTCGGCTGCGCACGTCCGGCGGGGTTTGGCTGCAGAGGGCGCCGCACACCATTTCGGGGAGGTTCACGGGGCGGGCGCCGGGGGCGAGAAGGTAGCGCAGGCTCTGACGAAACACCTTGGTAGATTTTCGACGGCGCGCGAATCCGTCCACGCACAGTTTCATTAAGAGGGGCCTTGTGATCGACTTACGCGCCGAGGCACGGTCGTTGCCGTGCGGGTGCGGCATCAGGAGCACATCATTGTGGCCCATCGGCGGGTCGCGGCGCCAAGATAGGCACCGACGAAGGGGAACACAAGAACCATCAGCATTGCGAGGGTCGGCAAGGAGGGCGCGCGCACAAGGGCGTAGGCCGGAATCCAGATGCCGACGCCAATCGCCCAGAGCCACGGTCGTTGCGGACCCAGCAGCCCGAGCAGACCCGCCATGAGCAGCATCACGCCCGCGGTGATGCCCGTATCGTCCCATGTCGGCCGCGAATCAACATACGCGACGGCTACACCGATGATGATCGAAACGACCAGCAGGCCCCCATGCCATCGTCGGAATTGGTCAGCGGCGCACTGTGCCGCGACCGTCTCCGGGGCGCCAAAGCGGGCGAAGGCTTCTTCCTGGGCAGCCGCTCGCGAGCGGCCGTCACGGCATCCCTGTTCGACGGCATCCGCGAGATGCTCCCGGGCCTCTTCAAGGATGGTGGCGTCGAGGACACCGCGCTTTCGCAAGGCGCGATTCAACCGCTGTAAGTAACCGTCAGTACCACCCGGTGTCATGCTTGCACCCCAACCACAGCGCGCATGGCGCGCGCGAAGTCGAGCCAGTCGCGTTGTCGCTTTACGAGCGCGCGTCGGCCCTTGGCGGTCAAATGGTAAACGCGACGGCGGCGCCCGCTTTGGTCAGACCATCGGCTCGCCAGCAAGCCTGCGCGTTCCAGGCGGTGCAGGGCCGGATACAGCGTACCCTCCGGCAGATCAAAGGCTTGTTCGCTCCGCGCACGAAGGGTTTCGGCGATGGCATAGCCGTGCGCAGGATGCGCTTCGAGCGCGGTGAGCAATAGCAGGTCGAGATGGCCTTTCAGCGTTTCAGCATTCATACATCGCTATGCTATGCCACGCGTTGCTATATGTCAAGAACCGTGGTACAACGTAGTCATGCCGCTGATGAACATCTTCGAGCCTCTGTTCCTGCTGTTAGCCCTGGTGACGGTCATCACGTTGATCACCGCCGCGGCATGCGCCGTCGCCGGGAAGTGGGCGCGGGCCGGCCGCATCCTGCGACGCCTCGGCATGGGAGCGGCCGTCTATTTCGCCGTGGCCGTCGTGGTATCGATCGTGGGTCAGCGGCGTGAGTATCACGTGGGTGATCCGCAATGCTTTGACGACTGGTGCATCACGGTCGTTGACGCTCAGCGAGCCGCAACGCCCCACGACAGCCCTCTTGAAGTGTCGCTCCGTCTCACCAATCGCGCCCAGCGCGTGCCCATGGGAGAGAAGGGCACGGTCGTGTATCTCACCGACGCGCAAGGTCGTCGCTACGATCCCCAAGCCGACTCGATCGAGGTGCCCCTGGAGACCAAGCTGCAGCCGGGCCAATCGGTCATTGCGACGCGCCGCTTTGCTGTCCCGCGCGATGCGCAGGGCGTCGGACTCATCTACACGCACGAGGGTGGATTTCCGATTGAATGGCTCATCATCAGTGAGGGCGGTTGGTTTCAGAAGCCCCCCATCGTGCATCTCAACTGACGGGGCGTAGCGTCGTTCCGATCGCCATTGGCGGATAACGAAGGCCGCAGTCCAGTCACGAGCCGCCGATCATGGGTTCATGGATTTGGCGCGGACTTGTTGGATGATGGCGGCGGGGGAAGGGGGCTGGTTCTGCACCTGGCGGGAAAAGATTTTTTCGCCGTTGAGGAAGAGGTTCAGGGAGCCGGGGGCGCCGGCGCGGATAGGGACCTTTACTCCGAATTCTTTCTCCAGGCTGTCTTTGAGGCTCAATGATTGGCGCGGGGTTCGGGCGGCCAAGGGCCGCCCTCGGCCCGCTTCCAGCGGCCCCAGGCGCGCAGGCCGGCCAAGGTGTGGCCGGCCCGCTTCCCTTGGGCGCCGCGCCGCTTGTTTGTCGGGGGCGGATCGCCTCACATGGTTCCGCGATTTTCCGCGCCCG
>JANWLQ010000051.1 GCA_025450725.1 Terriglobales bacterium | reverse complement strand
TTGACGACCGAGAAGGTATAGGGCGCGATTCCATTGGCGGCCTTCAGCGTGAAGCTGAAGGGCTCATTGAGCGCGGCCACAGGTGGCTGGGGCGGTACGATTGCTAGGTTCTGATCAATGGTGAAGTGAAGCGTTTGCTCAGTCTGATTGCCGGCATTATCACGGGCACTGATGGTCACTGCGACCGTGCCTGATGCCAATGGCGTACCGGTCAAATTGCCCGAACTATCCAAACTCAATCCGCTGGGCAATGGGTTGGACCCGGATTGCACGGAGAAGGTAATCTGCGAGTCGCCCAGAGCGCCATTGACTGCGGCAATGGTAGCAAAATAGGGCACGCCGACATTGCCATTGGGAACCGAGGTGGTCAAGATGGTGAGGCCGGTGGTAGGCGTTTCCCGCACGATCCACAGTCCAGAGTTGATGTCGGACAGGAGTATATAAGGTTGGCCTTGCAGCGAATACGCGGCCACGCCAAAGACCATTGCTTTGGCTGGATTATCCACGCCGGCCGTATTCCCGTTCGGGTCGTTCGTATCGGGCGGGTCGAAATTGGCCAACAACGTGGGCGGAGAAATCGAGGTCAAGTCCAAATCCTCGACTCCGCTTGAAAACCATGCCACGTAGGCGTGCGGATGCACAGGATCGCCATTCCACGCCATATTGTGAGCGGTATAGATTCCTTGATCGGGCGCGGGCGCGGATTCGGCTTGCGGCGTGGCGAAGAAGTTTTGCTGCGTGGCAGTGCCGGGAGTCGGCAAAGTGTAGGTGCGCACAAAACCCCATCCATGATTAATGTCGAGCATAGCGGCGTTTTGCGGGCCACACACCACCTTGAGCGCCGGGTTGGTGGGCACGGTGACCGCCGGATTGGTGGCACTGGGCTTCACGTCGGACGCGCACACCTCGTCGCTGACGAGCAACTCGGTATCGTTCACGACCGGCAACGCCTGATGCGTATTGCCCTCCGGACTCGACGGAGATGACGTGGTCGCCGCCGCCGTCGTCGGATAGATGATGTGATTCAGGAAAATGTTGGCATTGTTGGACGCGATTAGGGTTGGATCGCTGACATCAAGCACCACGACCCCTTCGTCCCAATAGCCGAGGTACGCTGTCTTTCGATCGGTTGAGAGCTTGATGGCGTCCAGAAAAACGCGCTGGTCCTGGCCCATAACCGCTTGCGGCAACTGGGTTTGGGTGGCCTTCAAAACTCCCCAGTTGCCCACTTCGACCGGCAGCGCCGGATTGGTGATATTCACCACCCGCAGATCACCCTCGCCGCTGCCACTGGTTTCTGAATTGGGTACGGCGACCAGGGCAAACAGTTGGGTTCCGACCGGTACGAGAGCGACGTCGGAGGCGCCGTCCACGCCCGAGTCCCATGCGCCCAAAAGAGCCGGATGTGCGGCATCGGTCACGTCAAAAAAGCGAACGCCGGTCTGCGCCGCAGTAGCATTGGCGGGGTCGCAGGGCTGTTCGGTAACTGCCAGCAAGTCACCCCGGGTGCCGGGATGAAAACTGGCGGTGCTTACCCCAAGCGCCACGATCCCTTCCTGTTGTGCCGCCCCCGTCACCGAACCGGCACCGGCGACCACGGTGGGGCTGGCAATCTGGCTAAGATCCACGATTTTGACCCCGGTCGCCGGGCAATCCCCCAGCGATCCGCGCGTGCCCACATAGGCGTACGGCACTTTGCTCACTGAGCCGATGGCCACCGAAACATCCGCATTTTGCCCGCGACCGCCCAAGTCGCTGTGCGCCACTTCGGTGAGCGTGCTTCCCGGCAGGCGGACGTTTAGGAGAAACGTCGCGGCCGCGGTGCGGGGCACCGGCGAACTGTCAATCGCATTTAACTGAATGGCGTAGGTGCCCGGCTGGGTCGGAGTGCCCGAAAGCACACCTTGCGAGTTGAGAGTCATGCCCGCAGGTAGGTTTGGGCTGGGCTCAAATGTTACCGGCGCAACGGCATTGACACCCGGCTGCCCGAGATTGGTGAGAAATCCATAGGCGTAGGGCGAATTGGCTATTGCCTCAGGCAAATGCCCGGTCGCAGAGGTGGAAAGAATCAGCAGGTTCCGGTTCGCTGCCACTGGCGTGACGACGCGCGCGGCGGTCGAGCCGCCACAGCCGGCAAGGGTAATTCCCGCCACACACAAAACTCCCAACCAAGTTTGAATGATGGTTCGCTGTCTCATCCGTTGAGTGGACCTGTGCTTCTGAACCGCAGCCGCCTGCCTACCGCAGCCGCGCGCTTGCAGTGCTTCAGTTTACCTTAGAACCGCTTCCGGCTGCTGAGTTGGACGATCGTTCCGGCCAAGCGGTTCTACAATAAATGCAGAATGTTTCGCTCTCAAACGGAAGGCAGATCCCGGTGGAGCGTTCTGGTCCTGCTCGCGCTGGTAGCCGCGGCCGCGGGCGGCTGGTGGGCCTGGGGTCCGGGGCCGCGATTGGACCAGCCGGTTGTGGTGCAAATCCCAGCCGGCAGTTCGAGTTGGGGAATTGCCAATCAGTTGCAGCAGGCCGGGGTGGTCCATAGCGCCGTGGGATTCGCCGCCTGGAGCCTATGGCCGCCGCGCCGCCTGCTCAAAGCCGGAACCTACCGTTTCAGCGGCGGCCAGACCGTGCCGGCGGTATTTGATATGTTGGCCAGCGGGCGCTTCTACGCCGTCGCCCTGGTCGTGCCCGAGGGCTACAACCGCTTCGACATCGCCAGGGAGCTGGAGCAACGCGGACTGGCCAGTGCGCAGGCCTTTCTCGCCGCCACCGCAAGCCCAGCCATAATCCGCGATGTTGATCCGGCGGCGGTATCGCTCGAGGGTTATCTTTTCCCGGCAACCTATAGCATCGCGCCGCACACTCCGGTGGCGCGCATTGTGGCCATGATGACGGATCGCTTCCGCCAACAGCTACGGGACACCTCGCCCCCGCCCGCCGGCGGCAACATACACGCCTGGCTGACACTAGCGTCACTGGTGGAGAAAGAAACCCCCGTCCCGAGCGAGCGGGCGGTCATTGCCGGCGTCTTCCGCAACCGGCTGGTCAAGGGCTGGACGCTGGATTGCGATCCCACCGTCGCCTATGCCGCGTTACTTGCCGATCGCTACACCGGCAGCCTGCATAAATCGGACTTGGCCTTCCCCTCGCCCTACAACACCTATCTCAACCACGGACTGCCGCCAGGGCCAATCGCCAATCCGGGCGCGGCGGCGCTGGCGGCGGCGGCATTCCCGGCAACTACGGATTATCTTTTCTTCGTCAGCGACGGACACGGCGCCCACCGGTTCGCCCGCACCATGGCCGAACAGGAGGCGAACATTCGCCTCTATCGCGCCGCTTTGGGCGGCAATTGAGCCAGGCGCGGATGGCTATCATTGGCGCCGGTCCGGCGGGAGCGCATCTGGCCGCACGCCTGGCTGCCGCTGGACGCAAGGTCTGGCTTTTCGACGAGAAGCGGGAGTGGGAGAAGCCCTGCGGCGGCGGGGTCACCGATAAAGCGCTGCGCGCGTTTCCTTTTCTCAATGACGCGGTCTATGCCCGCAACCCGGTACGGGAGTGCGACCTCACCAGTCCCGAGGGACGCACGGTACGGCTGGCGCTCGACCGCGCCGTGGCCATTTTTTCGCGCACCGAGCTCAATCGCCTGCTGCTCGATCGCGCCCGCGCCGCCGGTGTTGAATTTGTGCAACAGCGCGTAGTCGGGCTCGCGGCCAGCGCCGGCGAGTGGCAGGTGGCCTTGAAGGACGGCAAGGTTCATACCGCCCCGGAATTGGTGTTGGCCACCGGCGCGCGCAATCCGTTCCGCCACCAACTCGCGCCTGGCCTCGGTCGCGGCGACTGGATGGCGACCGCCGGCTACTACATTGATTCGGCCAAACTGCCCTGGCCGCGCCAGCGCATGGTGATCCGATTTCTGCCCGCGCTCGAAGGCTACATTTGGAGCTTTCCCCGCCACGACCACGCTTCCGTGGGCATCTGTGGCAAGATCGGGCAAGCGCCGAGCGCCGCCTTGCGCCGGCGGCTGGAAGATTTTCTTGACCAGCACGGCATCGAATGGCAGGGGAGCGCTTTCTACTCTCATTTGCTGCCGGCGCCTTCGGTCCCCGCCTTGCGCGGCCTTCAGTTCGCCGGCCACGACCCGGCGCCGTGGGCCATGGTGGGCGATGCTGCCGGATTGGTGGACCCCATTACGGGCGAGGGCATTTTTTACGCGCTGTACTCGGCCGAACTGCTCGCGCGAAGCGTGACACTCGATCAATATGCCGCCGCCGCCCGGCGTGAAATCGTCGCCGAATTGAGCGCCGCGGCGGGCATCGCCGACCGATTTTACCGCGGCCGCTTCCTGGGCGCGGCGGTACTCGAGCGCATGGTGCAGTTCAGCGCCCGCAGCGCCACGTTCCGCGGGCTCATGTGCGACCTGTTCTCGGGCAGCCAAAGTTATGGCGGGTTGCGGCGCCGGTTGTACCGTAATCTAGTGCCGACACTGGTGCAATTGAGCTATGGCAACCGATCGATCTAGCGAGCTGCAGCGCCGCGCCGAAGGGCGCATTCCCGGCGGCGTGGATTCTCCGGTGCGCTCGATGCGGGCGGTGGGCGGCGCGCCGCGATGGATCGCCAGCGCACAAGGCGCCTGGATGACAGATGTCGACGGCAATCGCTACCTCGACTTCATCGCCTCCTGGGGAGCGCTGCTGGGAGGCCACGCCGCCGAATCCATAATCGCGGCCATCAACGCCGCCGCCAGGCGCGGCACCAGCTTTGGCGCGTCTTCACCCGGCGAGCTCGATTTGGCCGAGCGCATCCACGCGCGCATGCCCTGGGTCGAGCTGTTGCGTTTCGTCAATTCAGGAACCGAAGCCACCATGTCGGCGGTACGCGTGGCGCGCGGCTTCACCGGCCGCAACATCATCATTAAATTCGCCGGCGGCTACCATGGCCATGCCGATGTCTTTCTGGCCCAGGCGGGAAGTGGCGTGGCAACGCTCGGCCTGGCCTCGTCGGCGGGCGTGCCCGCGAACGCCGTAAGCGACACGCTGACGGTCGAATACAACGACCCGGGCGCCGTTGAAGCCGCGCTCCAGCGCCACCCCAATCAGGTCGCCTGCGTAATCGTTGAGCCGGTGGCCGGCAACATGGGCTGCGTACCGCCCGAGCCGGGATTTTTGGGGGAACTCCGCCGGCTCACCCGGCAACACGGGGCATTGCTCATTTTCGATGAGGTGATGACCGGCTTCCGTGTGGCCCCTGGCGGCGCGGCCGAGTTGTACGGTGTGACGCCCGACCTGGTCACCTTGGGTAAAATTATCGGCGGCGGATTGCCGGTGGGTGCCTTCGGCGGACGGGGCGACATTATGCGCGTGCTGGCGCCGCTCGGTCCTGTCTACCAGGCGGGCACGCTGAGTGGCAATCCGCTGGCCATGGCCGCCGGTCTCGCCGCTCTCGACGCCGCGACCGCCGATGTTTACCCGGTTCTCGAGCAATGGGGCGCACAACTCGCGGCCACGCTGCGCCAAGCGCTGCCGCACTGCCAGGTGCAGCGGGTGGGCAGCATGTTGACGGTTTTTTTCTGCAACCACGCGGTGCGCAACTTTAGCGACGCGCAGCGCTGTGACGTCGCCGCCTTCGCACGTTTTCACGCCCGTCTGCTGGCGGCTGGGGTGATGTGGCCGCCGTCACAATTCGAGGCCGCCTTCTTCGGCACCGCCCACGGTGTGGCCGAACTCGAAATCTTCGCTAAGAATCTTCCGGCTTGAGCGCGGCCATTTTCCTCGCCAACTCGAGCACGCGCTTGCGGCTGGCCTCGCTCATGCCGCTCACGCACTCCCGCATGGCGGTCAAAAATCCCAAGTCTTCCTGGGTCAGCGCCCGCGGCGCCGCCGTGCCGGCGGCATCGGTCTCGAAGAAGTCCACCAGCGGCATGTCCATGGCGGTCGCCAAACGG